>DATLVJ010000846.1:0-2871 GCA_035577585.1 Candidatus Limnocylindrales bacterium | reverse complement strand
CACTGACCGCAGGTGGTTGTACACACCCGCGCCCAGAAAGCTCGTGTACCCTACCGAGTTCTCCTTCGCCCGCTCCTGGAAATAGCGGATCACTTCCTGCTCGGAAAAAGGTCCCGGCAGGTTCAGCGCCTTCTTCAACCTGTATTTTTCGGGAATCGACGAGAACAACTCTTCAACATTTTTCACCCCGATGGCCGCCAGCATCTCCTGGCGCTCCGCCGGGCTCTTTGGCAGGTAGCGCATCAGGCCGACGCTTCTTTCTGCTTCTCCGCGATGTACGCCTCATACGCCGCCGCGTCCATCAGCGCTCCAACCTCCGCCGGATTCGCCAGCTTCAACTTGATCAACCATCCAGTCGTATGCGGATCGGTATTAATCGCCTCCGGCTGCTTCACCAGTGCGCCATTCGCTTCCGTCACCTCGCCGCTGGCCGGAGCGTAAATTTCGCTAACCGCCTTCACCGATTCCACCGACCCAAACGTCTTCCCGGTAGTTACCTTCGCGCCCACCGCCGGCAACTCCACAAACACCACGTCCCCCAACTCATGCTGCGCGTAATCCGTAATCCCGACGGTAGCCACATCGCCCTTCACCTCGATCCACTCATGATCCTTCGAATACTTAAACTGCGTCGGATATCCCATCGTCCCACTCCTTTATTTATTCTTTTCCGCTGCAAAGCCACCGAGTAAATGAACTTGAGGGTTTACCCTGAGCTTCGAAGGGTGCCCCACCCTTTGCGGTTTGTGCAAAGGGTGGGCTCTTACGATGCGACGTCTCCAACCCTCCGCTCTTCTTCGGTTCTCCGCTGGGTGCCGCACCCTGCGTCTTTCAGGGTGCGGGTTTTTCTACGCTACGATCTCTCAAGTCTTTACCGCACTAGCCTTCCGCATCCTCACCGTGGCACAGCCATTCCTGGCTGTGCTCTTGGGGTTCTAACTCGTTTATAAAACGGCGTCCCCACCACCACCGCCTTAACCTTCTGTCGCCGAATCTCCACAAAAATCTCCGTCCCCAACCCCGTCATCGCAGGCGGCACATACGCCAACGCAATGTTCTTCCCCAGCGTCGGCGAAGGCGACCCGCTAGTCACCACCCCAATCTCATTCCCACTCGAATCCAAACACCGATACCCATCCCGCGCAATCCCGCGCTCCACCATCTCCAACCCCACCAGCGCCCGCCGCGATCCCGCGGCCTTCAACTTAACCAAAGCCTCCCGCCCAACAAACGCGCCCTTCTCCAAATGGCAATACCGCTCCAGCCCGGCTTCCCAAACATTGATCTCATCGCTGATCTCGTGCCCATACAACGCCATCTTCGATTCCAGCCGCAAGGTATTCCGAGCCCCCAGCCCGCAAGCCAAAATCCCAAACTCTTTCCCCGCCGCAAACACTTCGTTCCAAACCCGCTCGCTCGTCGCCACATCCGACGGCACATAAATCTCAAATCCGTCTTCGCCCGTATATCCCGTCCGCGCAATCAGCGTATTCGGCAGCCCGCAAACCGTTCCATGCGTGAACCAGTAATTCTTGATTGTGTCGAGTTTCGCGTCCGTCAGCTTCTGCAACACTTCCGCAGCCCGCGGCCCCTGAATCGCCAGTTGCGTGTACGCGTCGCTCAACTCTTCCACCACGCAATCCATCCCCTTGGTGTTCTCGCGCACCCACGAAATATCCTTCTCTCGCGTCCCCGCATTGATCACCAGCAGGTAGTCGTCCTCGCCCAGCCGGTGCACGATCACGTCGTCCACAAACGTTCCGCTCGGATACAGCATCGCCGAATACTGTGCCTGCCCGATAGCCAGTTTTGACGCGTCATTCATGCACAAATGCTGTACCGCCGCTAACCCCCCGTTGGTGACATCTTGCACATGTGGCACAGCCATTCCTGGCTGTGCTCTTGGGTCATTCTTCTCCGTAACTAATAACTGTGAACTGTCGACTGTCGACTTTCTTTCCCCCGATTTTCCCCGAATCCTTATATCGCCCATGTGGCTAACGTCAAACACGCCCACGCCGCCGCGCACCGCCCGGTGCTCGCACATCAGGTTGCCGCTGCACGGATACTCGACGGGCATGTCCCAACCGCCAAAATTAACCATTTTGGCGCCTAGGCGCTTATGCAGCGCGTTCAGTGCCGTTTTGCGAAGACTTGAATTGGCAGGAGAGTTTCCGGAGTCCATTCCGTTTGCTCAGGCAAAAACCGATGCTACCACGCGCCCCACACCCCGTCAAAATACATGCGTTGCAAGAAGAGGT
Organism: Candidatus Limnocylindrales bacterium; assembly: GCA_035577585.1. Taxonomy (GTDB): domain Bacteria; phylum Acidobacteriota; class Terriglobia; order Acidiferrales; family UBA7541; genus Acidiferrum. Next base: position 610 of record DATLVJ010000846.1, on the reverse strand, counting down.
TCACTCGCCTATATCAGCAAGAAGTTCGAAAAAAGCCAAGTTGCACTACGGTTTCAACATGACCGATTTTGGCTTGCGGTCCGGTGCTACAAGCAAACCATCAAGATAGTCTGGTTTGTGAAATGAATTCCAGGCATGAAGACCGTAGTAAGCATTCATCAGCGTATTGGCTATTCCCGAACCTATCACCTTCGTTCCGACAAAGCCTTTTCGCCTCAGATCATCAAGCGGGAAATATTGTGTGGCGTCGATGGCTTTGCCTTCTGAAAATACCCTCCAGTCGCCGGAATCTAGCAGGTCTCTTGTGACGAACAGGACGGAAACCACGTCATTTTTCCCTAACTCGCGGGCCACCCCCAATGAAAAATCATTAGCCCTTCTCGCGAAATACGCGCAGATGGCACTGTTTAGCGCTTGAGGCTCAATTTCAATGATTTGCCCCAGTGAAAATGTGCCGTCCAAAAGCGGCATGGTGAAATAATCACCCTTTTTCCATTTTTGTTTTCGGGGTTTAGACATTTAATCTATGTCTTTCTGACTGATGATACCATCCGAGAGCAGGCTAAGGCTTCCGTCCACTTCCTGGAATTATTTTAACCAAACCAAGAAA
>DATLVJ010000845.1:0-2659 GCA_035577585.1 Candidatus Limnocylindrales bacterium | reverse complement strand
CGCGCGAGCCGCATCAGGCACTCGTCATCGCTCATCGCGGGAATGTCGGCAGGGACAATCGACGGCACCGGCTTGATGAAATCGGTCGGGATCATTGGCATCGAATCACCTCTCGCGAATCCGGCATCTGCGAGCCTCGGCTCGGAATGAGTCTTTTTTGGAACATCGGCCTCTGCGGAAGCGGAACTGGAGCGCCCGATCAAGCGCCGGGCCGCCATTTCGGGTTCGCCCGAAACCGCCGTAAATCACTGCGGCGCAGGCGGTTTGCCTGCGTTCCCGAGGCGACGCGAAAGCGGGATATTTCGTCCTTTGCAAGGCCGGGAGGCTTTGTTATACGCTGCCCGTCGCGAACTCCCTTGGGGTTTCGCCTATTCCTCGGTAGCTCAGCGGTAGAGCATTCGACTGTTAATCGAATGGTCGCTGGTTCGAATCCAGCCCGGGGAGCCAGTCTCTTTCACATCACCGCTGTGCGTGGTCCGCGCGAGGTGCCGCGAGTTGCACCCGCGCTGCAACGTCCTCACTGCTCGAACACCGCACGGCAGGCCTCGCTCAGGCTCGCCTTTTGCCGGCGCAGGCAGGCGGTGATGGCACGGACATTGGGGATTTCGCCGGCGCACAGCCGATAGACGTCGGGCGTGCAGGCCCGCTTCTGCTCCGGTGTCGCAAGGTCGGCCAATGCCGAACTGGCCGTGAACAAGGTGAGCGCCAATGCAAGGTTGGCGCGGCTCGCCAGGCGCCAACGTCCCCTGAATTTCGCCTTCATGATTGCATTCTCCCGTCGATGGAGGCGCTGCCGCGGCGCCGGGTCGTGGCCGGGAAAATGCGGGAAATATTCCGGGCAAGATGTGATTTGTCTCACACTCGAGGCCACCGGCGCCGGTCTAGGTTCCGCGGGGTCGATCAAGACATCGGTAACCAAGCGGGCCGCGATCGCTCGATCGTTACAATTTGAACGATCGCTTCAATCTGGAAACAAAGGAGTTTTGAGACCCTGCGCTCTCGAATGGTGGGAGAGTGCGATGAGCGAAGCTGAATACGACCGATTGCTGGAGGCCGTCAAAATGGCGATCGAACCCGCGCCGCAGGAGGACTTTTTGGCCCGTCTGCCCGTCGTCGACGAGCCGCCCAAGGCCGCCAATGACAACCAGCATGCCTGGCCGACGATACCGTTTCCCGAGGGCTGGTACGCCGCCTGCTGAGCCCAACCGCGGCTCTTTCGGCCTCTCAAGTCATCAGTGCAAGGCATTGATAGCATTGATGGAGGCCACGACCGGAATTGAACCGGTGTACACGGTTTTGCAGTTCGCCTGAGACCGTACCTTTTAGTGAGCCTTTATCCCGATCCCGAAACGATTGATCTTGTTCGGTTCTAATTTAGGATATGCCTCTAACCCGCTGATGCCTTCCAATCCCGGTCGATATTCAGGAGTTGGGTAGCAAAAATGGTAGCAGGCTGGTTGGTTCGCCCCCGGCCTCCGCCTCTTAAAGAAACGACCCCAGCGTGGGGGCGCGTGGGGTCGCCTAACAGAACCCCCGACGGAGGGGGGCGTAAGTTCCAATCGGGAGCCCTTGCGCTCGACACCGCCAAGCGCAGGAATACAAGCTGCCTGCACGAAAATCGTTCCGCCTTGAAAGTCGTTTGCCACAGGCCGGTCACGGCACTTATGGGTTTTCAAAATGCAAAAACCCGGAGTTCCTAACTTGTCACGCATAGGTGTTGCCCTGTGGAATGACTTCTGAACCTACTCTGACCGAGAGCGTTGCCCCCGGAAGGAGAGCATCATGACCTACGCCGTATTCAAGGATGGCGACCGAATAAGCCGCCCCTTTCAGACCCAAGGCGATGCCTGGGATTGCGCGAACGATGCTGGATTAGTTGAGAATGTACCGACTGGTGGCGGATCAGTTCAGGTCCTTGATGGCCACTGCACAATCAAGTCCTGCGACCCGGAATTTGTGATGCCTGCAAACTTGGCTTGAGGGGGAGACCATGAGCAAGTCCGGTCTCGACAATCGCCACCACAACCATGACGGCGAGATCAGCCACAAGCACGGAAACACCCTCATCGGCACGTTGCGTAAGATTTACGGACAAAGTTTTGCCGCCGGTTATCCTGCGACCGAGAAACTGAGCGAAATTCTTCTTCAACTGAACGAAACGTCGCTGGGCCAACTCCGCCGCGATCATGAGACCGGCCACTTGCAGCACAAGATCGCCAACGCTACGAAGTGAGGCCCCCTCACCTCCCATTAATCAAAGGTAGCGCCGGCAGGTCGCAGGGACGGTTCCACAGAGTCTGAAAATGCCAGCCCGGACGATCCCTGCGTATCGCTGGGCGATATACGCTCCTGGTCGGAGTACTCATGCTCTTGCGATAGCAAGGCCGCCCGAGGCTTCGTCGCTGTGGCCACGCGCGCACCGCGTGTCACTGAATGGTTTCGTGAACATCCGAAATGGGCATGGCCGGAGTAGCCATGATTTCCGCGATAACGTTATAGGACACGTCGATTGCACCCGGCTTTTTTGGATCGACCTTGACGGACTTCACGTGCAACGTCGCGCGCACCAACCGACCGTCGCTCAATGTGATCTCGGTGACGCCGTGACGGATACTGGAAACCTTCAGATCGGGACGGCGCCCGATCTGAAACGAAAACG
>DATLVJ010000844.1:0-4864 GCA_035577585.1 Candidatus Limnocylindrales bacterium | reverse complement strand
GGTCAATGCGAGTACGAGTGAGTAGCCCTTCAGGAAATAGCTTCGAAGCCGTGCCGCATCGTTCTGGACTCTTGCGAGAACCGAGAAAGCAACCTCGCCAACGGCCGAATTTAAATTGTCAGTGGGGATGTTGATGAGTTGGTAGGCGCGTCCGTAAATGCCGACAGTCTCCGCTCCCCAAAAGCGGCCCAGAAGAACTTTTTCCAAATTGTAGGCGACGTAGACCACCAATCCGTTCAAAGTTATGGTGCCGCCGAATCGCATCATGGAATGAACCCCGGCCCCTCGGCGGGGAGGGCCGGGAATCCAACCGGTCGTCAACCAAAGTGAAATGGAGGTGACGAGGGGGGTGACCGTGGTCATCGCGACCAGCGACCAATACTTGAAACCATGAAACGCCATGGCGATCGCCACGCCGACACCGGAGAGCAGCGCGACAAAGTCGATGATGGCCAGAGCGGCAAATCGCATCTGGCGCTGGAGCATCGCCGAGTGCTGGACGCCAAGCGCGTTAAAGAAAAAGCCAACGGCAAGAACCATTGTCAGCCAGAGTAGACGAGGTTCCCTGTAAAACATGGCCACGAGAGGAGAAACCGCCGCTAGCAGCAGCCAAAGCATCGCACCGACCAGCGAATTGATCCAAAACAGCGTTGAGACTTGTTCGTCGGTTACTTCCAAGCGTTGGATGGTCGCTGAAGAAAGTCCAAAGTCTCTAAAGAGCGTAAGCACACCAGTGAAAGCCGTGACCATACCGACAAGCCCGAAATCTTTCGGGTCCAGCAACCGGGCTAACACCATCAAGGAACCAATGCGCAGGGCAAAGTTCGCCCCTTGCGAACAAACTTTTGCGAAACCCCCACGAATCGCTCTGGACTTTAAATCCTGCATTTCACCATTGCGTTTTCACCAATGAGTTCGCGCTGCTTGCTGCTCATTGCGGATTACAACACCATCTTGCGGCAATAGAACGCTTCGGCGTAGCCGCTGGGAGCGTTGCATTCCATCCCTCGCAGGCGCATCAGCGAAAGGAAGGTCTCCTTCTGAAACCAGCGCTTGGCTCGCTGCGACTCAAATGCTTCCATCAGGTACTGCACTTTATTCAGGTATTGGTCCGGCTCCAGCGGAATGAACAGGTTTGGCTGGCCCAGGTCGCCATCGTATTTTGGGACTTCATATTCGAGAATCAAGTGGTCGCGAAAAGTGTTCCAGGTTAATTCGGAGACCTGGCGGTGGTCTTGATGCGCATCTTTACCATAGTGGGTAAAGATGAGGTCGGGGGAAACATTCTTTTTCAATTCCTCGAAGACAGCCTTCAGTTCTCCGCCAACAAACGGCATGAAGCCGTCAGGAAACGCTTTCAGCATGGGCCCGCGAAGCGCTAAAGGTCTAGCGAACAGAGAAGCAGCGCGACGGGCTTCGTTTTCCCGCACGCCAATTGCGCTGAAAACGACCCAGTGGAAAACGCAGTGGGGATATTGTTTCGCAAGCCGGAGAATCGCGCCGCCGCACCCAATTTCGATGTCATCGGAATGCGAGCCGAGGCAGAGAATCTCCAATTTATCGGCCGCCTTCGCGGGAAGATTCAGTTGGATCATAGGTCGGCCGAGACGGTTTCCGAGTCGCGCGCAATTGAGCTGGCGCCGTGATTCCAGACTTTCCACGGAGCCGTGGTCTGGTTCAGTTCTTCCAAGCGCTGTTTATCTTTGAATGTGTCCATGCACTGCCAGAAACCGGCGCACTTGTACGTCAGCAGGGCGCGTTCTTTGATCAGGCGTTGAAAAGGTTCGCGCACCAGTTCCTCGCCTGGTTGGATATAACGAAAAATGTCGCTCCGCATCACGAAAAACCCGCCGTTAATCCAGATATCTGTGCTCGTCAGCGCAGAGACTTTTGTGACCATGCCTTCCGGGCTGACATTGACAATGTCAAAACTCGCGGTAGGCTGCACCAGCAGCAACGAGGCAACCGCCTTCGTTTTGCGGAATGAATCGATCATGGCGGGAAGGGCCACGTCGCTCAGTCCGTCGCCATAATTGGCGAGAAACATTTCTTCGCCTTTCAGGTGAGGCTCCACAGCTTTCAACCGTTCGCCGATATTAGAGTTGATGCCGGTTTCGACGAACGTGATCGTCCAGTCATCGATATCGCGATTCAGGAAGTCGATTTTCTTTCCGCCCTTAGACCAAACAAAATCGTTCGAGACCGACTCATCGTAATGGAGGAAATAATCCTTAATCGCGTTGCCGCGATAGCCGAGGCAGAGAATGAAGTCTTTGTGGCCAAAATGGGCGTAGTACTTCATCAGGTGCCAGATAATCGGACGAGTTCCGATTTGCACCATGGGTTTTGGCACATCATCCGCGTATCCGCGGAGCCGCATTCCAGCGCCACCACAAAAGAGCACAACTTTCACGGAGCACCTCTGCTGAGGAATGTCAGAGAACGACTACCTTTGGGATGGGGACGACAAAACGTCCACCCCATTCCCGAACGTATTGCAATTGCTGAATAATCTCATCCTTCAGATTCCAGGGGAGCACGATCACATAGTCCGGCTTTGTTTCGCGGATACGATCGGGATGAAAAATCGGGATGTGCGTGCCGGGAAGGAACCGGCCCTGCTTATGGGGGCTGCGATCGACGGTGTATTGGATCAGATCCTTGCCAATGCCGCAGTAATGCAGCAGGGTCGCGCTTTTTCCCGGGGCGCCGTAGCCAGCGACGCTCTTCCCTTCCTTTGCAGCGGAAAGCAAGAAATCCAGCAGCGCCAACTTCGTTTCTTTCACCTGCTGCGCAAATGCTTCGTAACCGGAAATGGAATCCAGCCCGGATTTCTTTTCCATCTGGATCAATGTTTCCACACTCGGCTGGACGGAGTGCGTGGGATCTTCAACTCGGGAAGCATATACGCGCAAAGATCCGCCGTGAGTGGGGATTTCCTCAACGTCGAATATTTTCAAGCCGTGCGCCTGCAAAATGCTCCGGGTGGCTAACAGTGAAAAATAGGAAAAATGCTCGTGATAGATGGTGTCGAATTCGTTGTGTTCGATCAGGCGGGTCAGGTGGGGAAACTCCAGCGTGAGAACCCCGTTGGGTTTCAGCAATAGCTTCAGGCCATCAACGAAGTCGTTGATGTCCGGCACCTGAGCCAACACATTATTGCCTATAATTAAATCTGCCGTTTTTCCCTTGCCGGCAAGCTCCATCGCCAGCTGTGTCCCGAAAAAACGAGACAGCGAAGGCACACCTTTTTCGACCGCCACTTTTGCCACATTTGCCGCTGGCTCAATCCCCAAAACCGGCACGCCTTTTTTTACGAAGTATTGCAGCAGGTAGCCATCGTTGCTGGCGACTTCCACAACAAAACTCTCCGCGCCCAATCCAAATCGTTCGGTGACGAGTGTCGTGTATTTTTCACAATGCTTCAGCCAGGAATCGGAGTACGACGAGAAATAAAGGTAGTCGCTGAAAATGTTTTCGGGACTTTCGAACTCCTCAAGTTGCACGAGGAAGCATTTCTCGCAGACGAAAACATGGAGCGGATAGAACATTTCCCCGCGGTTGATTTCTGCCGCAGAGGGATAAGTCTCGCAAAGCGGAGACATGCCCAGATCAACGAAGGTGCGGCGGAGCTCAGCACCGCAAAAGCGGCAGGGTTTCAAAGCGGTTTGCTGCGAAGATTCAGATGTCAGCGTCATGGTTGCCATGGATTTCGGTTTGATCCTTGGGAAACAGGTTACTCTCAAAATTCCGGGTTTGGACGCATTTCCTCACCGTCAGGGTTCGCTGGTGAAGGAGAAAAGGCTAAGTGGACAGGAAGGCGGCCGGCCGGGTACTCGTCCAGGTGGGCTTCCGCCATGAAAGTCCCAGACCGGATTAATGACTCGTCTGTTAGAGGCAATCAACGTGCCAAACGGGGACAATTTGAGGGCACGAGGGCGCGGGCCCTGCCTCTAACTGTATATAAACACAATGGTTACTGAGTCGTCCTGCGCTGTTAGAAAGAGGCCACAAAACACCCCAAAAGTGGCGCTGCAGCGGAACTCAGGGGGAAAACCTTTCCACATTCCCTCACTTCCAGTGGAGCGAGGCATCCAACTTGCCGGCATTCAGCAGCCTCTGGATCTGGTTCATACGGACGTAGCTGCCTCGCTCTATGTCCTCGTAGGTGAGCTTTAAGGCCCGGTAGGCGTCGTAGAGCTCCTTGGCACCCTTCCGGGCTGTCCACCGAGGTTGGAAGCTGGGAAGCACGCGGCGAATTTTGTCGCAATTCACACGGTAACAACGCTTATCCGGGCCACCGCCGGGGGCGAATTCAACCAGGCAGTTGGGGACCGTTTCCGCAACGATGACGGCCAGTTCACTGATCCGGTAATTTTCTGTGGTGCTGCCAACGTTGAATACCTGGTTGTGCACAATTTCCCGGGGAGCAACGAGCACGCTGATCACCGCTGCAATGATGTCGCGGATGTGGACGATGGGGCGCCATGGGGTGCCGTCGCTTTTGATAAAGACCTTGCCTTTTGTGTACGCCCAAGCCACAAGATCGTTGAGGACGATGTCCAGCCGGAGGCGAGGTGAAACGCCATAGGCGGTGGCATTGCGCATGAAGGTGGGGCTGAAATTGTCGTCGGCGAGCGGCGCAACATCCCGTTCGACAAACACTTTCGATTCGCCATAAGGAGTTACTGGGTGCAGGCCAGCTGTCTCGTCGAGAAAGTCATCGCCGGCTGCTCCATAAGTGCTGCAGGAGGAGGAAAAGACAAAGCGACTGACACCGGCGGCTTTCGCAAGTTCCGCCAGCCGGACCGAGGCATGGTGGTTGATATCGTAGGTGAGTCTCGCATCGAGATTGCCAAGCGGA
>DATLVJ010000843.1:0-6195 GCA_035577585.1 Candidatus Limnocylindrales bacterium | reverse complement strand
TTCTACTTGCGTTCACCCTGAATACTCGGATCACTCGGGCACAGCAGACTACCGCTCCCACGGCCGACGAGGCCAAGCGGTTCATCGAACACGCCGAGCAGGAACTCACCGAGCTGGGGCTGAAAGCTTCGCGTGCCGCCTGGGTGCAAGTGAACTTCATCACCTTTGACACGGAAAACATTGCTTCCGACGCCGAGGAAGCCGCGAACACCGCCGCCACCAACTACGCCAAGCTTGCCCATCGCTACGACAAGGTGGCGCTTCCGCCCGAGCTTGCCCGCAAGCGCCTGCTGCTGGAACATGCCACGCAATTTCCCGCCCCCGATGATGCGAAAGCGCAAAAGGAACTCGCCGGGATTCTGACTTCGCTGGAGGGGGATTATGGGAGAGGGAAGTGGTGCCCGGATGGCGAGGGGAAGCCGTGCCTGGACATCACCAAGATTGAGCGCGTGCTTGCCACCAGCCGGGATCCCGAAGAACTGAAGCGCGCCTGGCTCGGCTGGCACGCCGTCGGCGCACCGATGCGCGATCGCTATGCGCGCATGGTGGAACTCGGCAACGCCGGATCGCGCGAGCTCGGGTACAGCGATGCCGGCGCTCTGTGGCGCTCCAAATACGACATGCCCCCGGATGAGTTCGCGCGCGAGCTCGACCGCGTTTGGGAACAGCTTCGCCCGCTGTATCTTTCGCTGCACGCGTATGTGCGCGGGCAACTGGCGAAGAAATACGGCAAGGCGGTTGTTCCGCCGAACGGGCCGATTCCCGCGCATCTGCTGGGCAATCCCTGGGCTCAGGAGTGGAACAACGTTTACGAGCTGATGGATTCGCCGAAGCCCGCGCAAAGCTATGACCTGACGAAGATTCTGGTGGACCGCAAGACCGACGCGCGCGGGATGGTCAAATACGGCGAAAACTTTTTTTCTTCGATCGGATTCGCGCACCTGCCGGAAACGTTCTGGCAACGCTCGCTCTTTACAAAGCCGCAGGACCGCGACGTTGTGTGCCACGCCAGCGCCTGGGACGTCGATGAAAAGGACGACTTGCGCATCAAGATGTGCATCCAGATCACCGAGGAAGATTTCCGCGTGATTCACCACGAACTGGGGCACAACTACTATCAACGAGCCTACAATCAGCAGCCGCCTCTTTTCCGCGGCAGCGCCAACGATGGATTTCACGAAGCCGTTGGCGACACCATCGCACTTTCCGTCACGCCGGAGTATCTGAAGACCATCGGGTTGATTGACGCGGTCCCGCCCGCCTCCGGGGACACCGATTATCTGCTGCGGCAGGCGCTCGAAAAGGTGGCGTTTTTGCCGTTCGGCCTGGTGATTGATAAATGGCGTTGGGATGTTTTCTCCGGCAAGATCAAGCCCGCCGAGTACAACAAAGCTTGGTGGGAGTTGCGGCAGAAGTATCAGGGCGTCGCGCCACCCGTTGCGCGCACGGAAGGGGACTTCGATCCCGGGGCGAAATTTCACGTGCCCGCCAACGTGTCCTACATGCGTTATTTTCTTGCGCGCATTTACCAGTTTCAGTTCCAACGCGCTCTCTGCAAAACGGCGGGCTACGATGGACCGCTCAATCGCTGCTCGATCTATGGGAACAAAGTCGCCGGTGAGAAGCTGAATGCGATGCTCAGCCTGGGTGAGAGCAAGCCGTGGCCCGACGCCCTTGAGACCATGACCGGGCAGCGTCAACTTGACGCCAGCGCCCTGGCCGACTATTTCGCGCCGCTGAAAACATGGCTCGACGCGCAGAACAAGAAGAATAACTATCCTGTCGGTTGGTAAAGCGCAGCGGCCTCCACCGAGTCGGCGCCGCTCCTTCTTTGCTTAAACTCTGCGATAAATCAGGCTCTTTTCCTTCCGTTTCGCAATGCACACAAATCCCAACCAAAACGTGCATCGCATCCCTTCATAAGCTAAACTTTTGGAGGTCATAGAAAAAACTATCAGCCGAGGAACCCGTGGATTTCACCTTCACCGAAGAACAAAAACAACTCCGCAAGTCGGTCCGCGAATTCGCCGAGGGCGAAATCGCGCCCCACGTCATGGAGTGGGACGAAGCCTCGCGCTTTCCCCTCGAACTGCTCCCGAAACTCGCGGAAATGGGGCTGCTGGGCGTCATCTTCCCGGAGGAATATGGCGGCGCCGGCCTCGGGTACATTGAATACGCCACAGTCATCGAGGAACTTTCGCGTGTGGATGGATCCGTCGGCCTCTTCGTTGCGGCGCACAATTCGCTTTGCAGCAATCACATCTACAAATTCGGGACGGAGGAGCAGAAGCGCAAGTACCTAACGCCGCTCGCGCAGGGCAAAAAGCTGGGCGCGTGGTCACTTACCGAACCTGAAGCCGGCTCCGACGCGGGTGGCACGCGGTCAACTGCGGTACGCAGCGGCGCGCATTGGGTTCTCAACGGCTCGAAAACGTTCACCACCAACGGCCACTACGCCGACACATGCGTCGCGATGGCCGTCACCGACAAATCGAAGAGTTCGCATGGGATCAGCGCGTTTATTCTTGAAAAGGGAATGCCCGGCTTTCGCCCCGGAAAGAAGGAAAACAAGATGGGGATGAGGGCCAGCGACACGTCAGAGATTATTTTCACCGACTGCAAGGTTCCAGCGGAAAATCTTCTCGGGCCCGAAGGCGAAGGCTTTACCGGCAGTTTAAAGATTCTTGATGGCGGCCGCATTTCCATCGCGGCGCTCGGCCTCGGCATGGCCCAGGGCGCGCTCGACGCCGCATTGAAGTACGCCAAGCAGCGCAAGCAGTTCGGGCAGGCTATCAGCGAATTCCAAGCCATTCAGTTCAAACTGGCCGATATGGCGACGGAAGTGGAAGCCGCGCGCCTGCTTGTTTACCAGGCGGCGTGGCTTGCCGATCAGAAAAATGTCCGCTTCACGCGCGAATCCAGCATGGCCAAACTGTTTGCCGGCGAAGTGGCGGTGCGCGTTGCCAACGAATGCGTGCAGATTCATGGCGGCTACGGCTTTATCAAGGACTATCCGGCGGAGAAGTTTTACCGCGACGTGAAGCTGTGCACCATAGGAGAGGGCACCAGTGAAATTCAGAAACTGGTGATTGCCCGACAACTGCTCGGAAAAAAGTAAATCAGCTGTAGATCAGGCCTTTAAGGCCTGAGGAGTGTTTGGGTTGTGCGACAACTTTTGCGCGCGCAGGGCAAATCCTCACCCCTGAAGGGGTGGGCCGCAGAATGCAGGCGCTCGCCACTCGAGATGACCGAATGTGTGAGTTGAGGTAGTCTGCTAGAGGTATGCTCGAATTCAACGCCTTCCCATCGGACAGGTTCGTTTCGCAATGACCACGGTCGTGAACGACTGGGCCGCGAAGGTCCGTGGTGGCGACGTGCGGGCGATATCTCGCGCGATTACGGCCATTGAAAATCATTCGGCGGAAGCGGAAGAGCTGCTTCGAGAGCTTTTTCCGCACACCGGAGAGGCCTATCTCACCGGAGTTACCGGGGCGCCAGGCACGGGGAAGAGCACGCTGGTGGATCGCCTGGCTGCTTATCACCGGAAGCGGGGAGACCGAGTGGGCGTGGTTGCGGTTGATCCGACCAGTCCGTATTCCGGCGGTGCAATTCTTGGCGACCGCATCCGGATGCAGGGGCACGCCAGCGACACCGGGATTTTCATTCGCTCGATGGCTACGCGTGGCTTTCTCGGCGGTCTTGCGCGATCCACGGCGGAGGTTGCGCTGCTGCTGGACGCGGCCGGCAAACGGCAGGTGCTGATTGAAACCGTCGGCGTGGGCCAGGATGAAATTGACATCGTGCGGCTTGCCGACTCCGTGCTCGTCGTGCTCGTTCCGGGCCTCGGCGACGACATTCAGAATATGAAAGCCGGCTTGATGGAGATCGGCGACATTTTTGTCCTGAACAAGGCCGATCGCGAAGGCGCAGACCGCCTGGAAGAGCAATTGCACGCGATGCTTTCGCTGGTGATGCCGCGGGATGGCTGGCATCCGCCGGTGATTCGCACGGTTGCCACGGAAAATCGCGGCGTGGAAGAACTTGCGTTGACCGTCGAGAAATTCCGCAAACATTTCGAATCCAGCGGCCAGCGCCAGCAGAAGCACGTCGAGCACTGGCAGAACCGGCTGATCGAAATGCTGGAGTCGCGCCTACTGGAAAAAGTGTTGGGCGGCAGGGAAGGCGAAGCAAGGCTGCGAGCTCTGGCCGTTGAAGTCGCGGAACGCAAGAAAGACCCGTTTACCGCCGTTTCGGAAATCCTCAAAGGAGCACGTTTGGTCGACTAAGGCTTTTGTAGAGGCCGCCTTCCGAGGCGGGCTCTTTCGACCCAATCCCAAGCAGGATGCATCTGGGCGACATTGAAGTGCGGTATCTCGACGGCGGAAACTTCTGGCTGGACGGCGGCGCCATGTTTGGCGTTGTGCCGAAAGTTTTTTGGGATAAAAAATCGCAGCCGGACGAAAAGAATCGCATTCGCCTGCGAGCCAATTCGCTGCTCGTACGCGCCCACGGCAAAACCATCGTCATCGAGACCGGCAACGGAACCAAGTGGGACGCAAAGCAGCGGGCCATCTATGGCGTGCAGGAAGGCGATCCGCTCGTCGACTCGCTCGCGAAACAGGGCGTCCAGCCCAGCGAAGTCGATCTGGTCATCAACACGCACCTGCACTTCGACCATGCGGGCGGCAACACGCGCATCAAAAACGGCCGCGCCGTCCCCACATTTCCGGGGGCCGCATACGTTTTGCAACGCAGCGAACTTGCGCACGCCGCCACGCCCACCGAGCGCGACCGCGCCAGCTATTTCCCGGAAAATTTCCAGCCCATCACCGACGCCGGCCTCTGGAACCTGGTCGAAGGCGACACGCAAATCTTGCCCGGCATCTCCGTTGCCCGAATTCCCGGGCACAATGCGGACATTCAGGCAGTCTTACTTACCGGCGGCGGGAAAACGCTGGCCTTTGTTGCGGATTTGCTCCCGACACGGCACCATATTCCTTTGCCTTGGATCATGGCGTACGACCTGTACCCGCTGCAGACGCTGGAGACGAAGCGCAAGTGGGTGCCGCGGATGGCAAAGGAAAACTGGATCGTCGTTTTCGGGCACGATCCCGATGTCGCCGCGGCCACGCTTCATGAACATGATGGCAAGATCGAATTCGAGCCGGTGGATCTGAACCGGTAATTCCCAGGAGAAAACGCATGGCAGGCACAAAAAAGGCAAAGGGGAAATCTGCGCGGACGAAGGAGCCGGTGGCGGAGATCGGCGTGATCGGCGGCAGCGGCCTCTACGCCATGAATGGCCTCAGCAATACCCGCGAGCTGCGCGTCAAGACGCCCTTCGGCGATCCCTCCGACAAAATCGTTGTCGGCAATTTTGAAGGCAAGCAGGTCGCTTTTCTTGCGCGTCACGGCCGCGGCCATCGCATTCTTCCCGGCGAATTGAACTTCCGCGCCAATGTCTACGCCATGAAGATGCTCGGCGTTCAACGCATCATATCCGTGAGCGCTGTCGGCTCGCTGAAGGAAGATTTGCGCCCCGGCGAATTCCTCGTTCCCGACCAGTTTTTCGACAGCACCAAAGGCCGCATCTCCACGTTTTTCGGCAACGGGCTGGTGGCCCACGTCGCCTTCGACAAGCCGACCTGCGGCCAGCTTTCCACCGTTCTCGCGGACGCGTGCGTTTCCTCCGCCGTTCCCGTGCATCGCAAAGGAACCTACATCAACATGGAAGGCCCGCAATTTTCGACGCTCGCGGAAGCCCACTTCCACCGCGCGCAGAAGTTCGACGTGATCGGCATGACCAACGCCACCGAAGCGAAGCTCGCGCGCGAGGCTGAAATTTGTTACGCAACGGTCGCCATGATCACCGACTACGACTGCTGGCATCCGGAGCACGAATCGGTCACCGCGTCGCAGATCATTGCCACTCTTAACCAGAACGCCGCCAACGCACAAAACGTGGTCCGCGAAGCCATTAAAACCATGCCCGCCGAACGCAAATGCAAGTGCGGCTCCGCGCTGGCGCATTCGCTGATCACCGACTTCAAGCTGGTCCCTGCAAAAACGAAGAAAAACCTTGCTGCCATCATCGGCAAGTATCTGTCCTAGGAGAAGCCTGTGTCCCTGCTCGTCGTTGGTTCGGTCGCATACGATGCACTGGAAAGTCCGTACGGAAAAGTGGAACGCACGCTG
>DATLVJ010000842.1:0-2196 GCA_035577585.1 Candidatus Limnocylindrales bacterium | reverse complement strand
ATTCTTTCCCTTATCGAAAGCCTCGATGAGGATCTGCCTATCCTCCTCAGTCGAGTATTCATTTATGATCAGCTTTACTTGAGTTACTTTCCCGAGTTGGGTGCTCGTACCCATGGCAGCGGCTTGAATTATCTCGGGCTTTGGCTTGTCTTGGGATAGACTTGGAATACTTCCAGCGGTCAGCAGTCCCAGCACTAGCAAGCTGCTGAGGAAGAAATCGTAAACCTTAGGTGCTGCAGTCTTGATTTGCCACATTCATCGTTCCTCTTTCTTAGTGGTTCCTTCCATCCGTAAAATGCCCGCTGGAACTAGGTACTTACGAACGGGTTCGACCCATCCAGGCGAGGACAATGCCAGCGTCTTGGGACTTAGAACACTGGTATTCTTCACAGTCCATGCGGGCCGACAACCACCCAAAATATCCGCGGTTGGAATTGGCTTCGGAAGGCTTGCAAACTATTGCTACAGAGGTGCTGATCAGCATGACCGAATTAAGGTACCGGATGGTCTGTAATTACTGCCAAGTCCTTCCATGAGAAGGCCGGTTCGTGTCAAGAGGGTTTTTCTTTTTCTTATCAGAGGTTTGTTTCGTGGGAGCCGGGCCGCCTCTGTCGCCATCCTTCCATCCGCACTCTTTGGTGAGCGAATCTTCGCTCGGTGCCAGTTGGGCGTCCTTCATTCAGCAGGTGCTGCTACCTGAGAATCGACCTTGGCTCTCATCTTTGGGATGAAAGTTGGGCCAGGACTTGGGCGCAGTCACCTGAACTCGGCGGTGAGCTCGGCTCTTTCGTTTCAAACTCTACGCCACGGCGCGCGCCCCTTTGTGGTTATTGCGCAGGGGTTCATACGCTTCTCCGCTCACCCACAACTTGTGTAGCAGCACCGCCAACTTGCGTGCCACGGCAACCACCGCTCGCTTCTTGGCATTTTTTCCTCCGCGCTCGGCCAGCTTCAGTCCCCAGCGCCGCAGATCGCTGTCTTGTCCAAACGGTCCGAGAATGTAATGCGCTCCTTGTACCATCAGAGTTCTCAGGTAACGGTCACCTTCCTTGCTGATGTGCAGTTGCGGCTCGCTCTGGCCGGAGTTCCGGCGCCCGGGACGCAGTCCCAGAAAACATCCCACGTCGCGGCTGCGACGGAATCGGTGTGGGTCGTCCAGAGTTAACACGTAGGTCAACGCAATCAGCGTCCCCACACCCTTCACTTGTTTCAGCCGCGCCACTTCCGGATGAACTTCCTTGGCGATCTTTTCGATCCGCCGATTGTATTCCGCGATGCGCTCGTTCAGCGATTCGATCTCTCGCAATAGAGGATCCAGCGCCTCGCGCAATTCCTGACTCAGCCCCTCGGAGCTGTCTCGATTCATTTGCTCGGTGCCGCATTTCTTCAGCCGCTGGCCATACGATTTGGTCAGCCCGCGCGCCGCATTCACCAGCGCCGTGCGCGTGCTGACCAGCGCCGCTCGTGCGCGAATCACCGTCAGTTGAATTTGCGCCTGCGCACTGCGATGTTTCACCGGACTCAGCAATCCGGGATCGATCCGTGCCAGCCGCGCCAGCGTCCGCGCATCCAGTTGATCGTCTTTTCGACTGCTCTGGCCAATCAGCTGCACCTTCCGCGCATGGGCCACAATCACTTCGTGCCCCATCTCGGACAACTGCCGACTCACCCACGGCGAATGTGTGCCCGTTTCCAGCGCGATCCGGCACCGCGGCATCCTGCCGAACGCCTGGCGGATCCCGTTCAACGTAGTGGGCACGCTCCGTTCCCAAATCACGTTCCCCGCCGCATCCAAAATGCAGTAATAGCTCGTTCGATCTCCCAAGTCCAAACCGATGGTCAGCCTGGCTTGCTTCAAAATCTGCTTCCGTCCCACAGCCACAGTGCTATTCTTTTTCATAAGCCGGTCTCCTTTTCTTTGTGCCTTGAGCACGTCGAACATTGGGAGCGTATCGCATCCCGCTGGAGACCGGCCTTCTCATCCCATCTGTGAAACGAGATTATCGGAATGTGGCTTTCTGGCGGTTCTTCCAGTAGTAGCCGCTGGTAAATCACTTTGAAAAGTTTTTGGGTCGGAGTGCGAGGCTTGGAGCCATTGCAACCACCCGGCCCGGGGTGTTCCAGGGGGCTCCGACTTTCCAAAGGAGCTCTATTCCGAGGAAAAAACTGTGCCCCATTCTGTGCCCTACCTCGGCC
>DATLVJ010000841.1:0-2055 GCA_035577585.1 Candidatus Limnocylindrales bacterium | reverse complement strand
TCTGGACTTCTTGGCGGAGGCGGAGGCGCGGATCTCGGTCCACAATCCAGAGTGGACCAACTACAACGACAGCGATCCTGGAATCACCTTGCTGCAGCTGTTCGCGTTCATGGCGGACAACCTCATGTATCGCAGCAACCGTTACCCGGATCTGAACCGGCTGAAATTCTTGCAACTTCTGGGAATCGGATTACGGCCTGCCGCGGCCGCACAGGGGATCGTGTGCATCACCAATGACCGCGGCCCGATGCAGACGGTCACGCTGACGGCCAATCTGCCCGTTTTGTCCGGGGCGACCGGATTCGTTACCAAGAACGGGCTCGACGTTCTCCCGCTCGAAATGCGCATCTACACGCGACGAGCGTTGACGGCGGAGGAATTGCAAGCCGCCCAGGGCGTTTATTCGCAACTCTTCCAAACCCAGGTGAGCGACCTGAGCGCACTGGAGTTTTACCAAACGACGTTGTTCGATCCCACGTCAAACGCCATGATCGGACTGAACGACGGCTCGACCGTTGACGACAGCATCTGGCTGTTGTTCCTGACCCGGCCCGGCGAAGACACGCAGGGGCAGTCCATTCTCCAGAACATCGCGGGGAAAACCATCACCCTCGGCATCATGCCTTTCCTTACGGTCACCACCAGCACCCTCGCGCCCGGTGGCGTCACCGCCGATCAATCGCCTACTGCTTTGCTGTACGAAATCTCCACCGGCAACGCCATCGCCGATCAAAACACCGCGCCTGTCTACAAAACCGTAACTTCGCAGGCCGACAACGATCCCCTGAAAAACTTGACGCTCGTTCAGCTTACGCTGCCATCAAGCGATCAGATCGGAATCTGGAATTCGCTGCAGCCTCTTGCGGATGGTGTCGGAGATTTTCCCCCGGCGTTGGACGATGCCGACGCCCAGAAGCGGGGGCTCTTCTGGATTCGCGTTCGCCTGCCGCAAGCCGCCGATGGAAGCTCTGCCGCGCTAAAGGCGAGTTTCACCTGGCTGGGCATGAACGCCTCTCGCGTCCAGCAGCGCATTCCTGTGGCCGTCGAGAGCGTTGGTGCGGGCACGGGTGAACCCGATCAATCCTTCACGCTTGTGAACACACCGGTCTTGCCGGATTCCGTGCGACTCACTGTAAATGGCGACGCATGGACTCTGACAGATGATTTGTACAGCGCGCCGCCCGAGGTGCCCGTCCGGCCTCTGACTGTGAGCCCGACGACCCCGATCGCGCCCGTCGACACGGCGAAGGCATTGGTCTATGCCCTTGATCCGGCCTCCGGCCAGATCAAGTTCGGCGATGGTTTGCACGGCGCTCGGCCCGCTGCTGGCTCTCCCATCTTCGCCAGCTATGCCTATGGCGGGGGCCATGCGGGAAATGTCGGCGCCGGTTCGATCAAAAACTGTCCGTTGCTTCCCGCGGGCTTCAAAGTTTCGAATCCGATTCCGACGTGGGGCGGGGCGGACGGCGAAACACAAAAGGAAGGCGAGCACTATATTCCCGCCTATCTCCGGCATCGCGATCGTGCCGTCACCGTGCAGGACTTCAAGGACATCGTGAGCCAGACGCCCGGCATCGATCTCGGCCGCGTGGAGGTCTTGCCGCTGTTTGTTCCGGGGCAGCAATTGAATGCGCCCGGCGTGGTCACACTTATGGTGATTCCGAATGACCCGCGCAATCCGCAGGCGCCCGTTCCCAACACGTTTTTCCTGAATGCTGTTTGCGCCTACCTCGACCCCCGGCGCTTGATCACCACCGAAGTGTACGTGCAAGGGCCGGACTACGTCGGAGTTTCCATATCCGTGGGAATCAACATTACGCCAGGCAGCGATGTCGCCACGGTTCGCGAGGCGGTCGCGGCGGCGCTGAAAAAATTCCTTTCGCCCCTCAACGGCGGAACGGACCAGGCCGGATGGCCGGTACAGAAGGCCGTGGCGAGCCTGGAACTCCTCGCGCAAACCGTACGCGTCCCCGGAGTCGTCAGCGTCAACGGATTGAATTTGTTCGATGAGACCGGCAACCAACAAAACACGATCGCCATGGCAGGCCTGCAATT
>DATLVJ010000840.1:0-5684 GCA_035577585.1 Candidatus Limnocylindrales bacterium | reverse complement strand
CAGCGTGGAGAATTGGCCGATTCCGCC
The DNA here is from genome assembly GCA_035577585.1 of Candidatus Limnocylindrales bacterium. GTDB lineage: Bacteria > Acidobacteriota > Terriglobia > Acidiferrales > UBA7541 > Acidiferrum. The sequence continues at coordinate 5,657 of DATLVJ010000840.1, read as the reverse complement.
GAGGTTCGTTCGCGCCTGGAAGAGAAGAAACGAGTTTGGCTAGCAGACGGCATGCTCTAGATCGGACGGGAGCAAACTCATGAAAACAGTTGCCGAATGGTTGGAGAAGCATCCCGACGTCAAGGGGAGGATGTTCGAACGAAACTACAAGAAAGAAAGCGGTTCCGGACGATTCGAAGCTGTTTGCGGCTTCTGTCTTGCCTCGCATCGCTTCAGGAACAGGCTACGAAGAAATTGCAGATTTTGTCTGGCTCCATTTCGGGAAGGTGAATCTATTTCGAAGCTCCCGGAAATTCTTTCTCAACGGTGGCGGCTGACTAATGCCGAAAACCTGTAGGTTACTTCACAGCTAATTGCCTAAGTCCTAGTCAAGGCAGGGGTTAACGTGATAGAGTTCTGCTCCGTATGGGGTCCAGCCAGCTGCTTTCCAAAGATACTGAGGGTTGTAACCCATTTCTGAAATGGGCTGGTGGAAAGCGTTGGCTGGCACCTAAATTAGCATCGCTATTGGGTGTTCCTCTACAGCAGCGGCTGGTCGAGCCCTTTTTGGGAAGTGGGGCCGTGTTTTTCTACTTGCGCCCCAAGCGCGCCCTGCTCGCTGATACAAATTCCGAACTGATTGCTGCTTTTCGCGCAGTGAGAAACGACGCGCCTTCCGTTATACGTGAGCTCTCGAAGCTTGGCATCAGTCAAAGCAAGTTTCGCGAGATGCGAGGTTTTAGCCCAAGTGACGACGTGAGCCGGGCTGTCCGTCTAATCTACCTAAATAGAACTGCGTTTAACGGCCTGTATCGGGTGAACAAGGCTGGAAAGTTCAATGTTCCATTCGGAAACAAGAGAGGAAGTAAGTTTTGCAGCCCAAGTCACATTCGTGAGGCCTCATTCGCTCTCGCGGGTGCCGCTATCCGTCGGTGGGACTTCAGAAAGGCACTTGCTGCTGCTGAACTTAAGCACGACATTTTGTATATCGACCCACCATATACCGTAAAGCACGACAACAACGGGTTTCGGCGCTATAACGATCGGATATTTACGTGGCTTGATCAAAAGGAGTTGGCCGAGATTCTTGTCGATTTCGCGCGCAAGGGTGGAAGGGCAATCGTCTCCAATGCACACCACCAAGAAATCCGCGCACTTTACCCACCCGACGCGTACCATGCAATCGCTTTGAGTAGGCCTAGTTGCATGGCGGCTGATCCGGCTAAACGCGGAATATCCACAGAATGGCTGTTCGTTTCAAAGGCACTGTCTCAGAGCCGAGCGCAAATTATTGAGAAGCTGGCAGGGGGGTAGTCTGGGTGGGCCAGTTTCTCGACATCGCTGAAACCGTCCTCAGGACAAGCGGGAAGCCTTTGAAGCCAAAAGAAATAGTAGATTTGGCGAGGGACGGAGGCTTATTTTCCGACAAGCTCGCTGGCAAGACCCCTGAGCAGACAATGAAGGCCAAAGTTAGCGTAGATATACGCCAAAAAGGGGCCGCGTCTCGATTTGTCCGGACCGCACCTAATACTTTCTTCTTGCGCGAACTCCTATCCGATCCATCTCAAGTTTACGATGCGATCCGCCAAGTACCTCGCGGGCTCCGGGAGCGGATACTTGCCTTTCCTTCGACTGTTCTTGATAGCGTGGGTAGGTTTCAAGGAATTGACCGCACCTGGCGGCCATTCCTTGGGCGCACGTTGAAGGAGGGAATGTGCCAATCCTACCCTCGCCTCGCCGCGGAGCAGCGGGAGGATCTCAAACAACTTCTGACCTACGTGATCGTCACAAATGGCAATCATGTTCTCTGTTTCCGGCGAGGTACTTTCAACAGGGTTGAGGATTATCTTCGCGGATCATTGTGTATTGGGTTTGGCGGTCATGTCTCGGAACTTGATCAAACTCTCTTCAACATTGAAGATTATGAACGGTTGATTCTTGATAGCACTGCTAGAGAGTTGTCCGAAGAACTGATGCTGCCAGAGGCTGATAGGCAGCGGCTTGCCGCTGGCGGCGGGTTACGGATCCTCGGATTACTTAATGACGACTCGTCAGCAACAGGAAGGAAGCACCTGGCTGTTGTTCTTAAATACGAGGTGACGAACTCATTCGAATGGTCCTCTCCCCGACGAGGGGAAAAGTCTATTACACAGCTTACTTGGCTCAACGTGGAGAGGCTCGGTCGGGGCCTGCGCGAATTTGAGTATTGGTCTCAATTATGCCTGGTAGAGTTCTTTCGAAAAGCAGTTCGCACCCAGCCCTCTTTTGTTGTCAGGCGTCGCGCTCCGTTCCAGAGACCGCATATCCTGTCGATTGTAGGTGGCCTTGGAAGTGGTAAATCCGTTGCCACTGCGGTGTTGAAGGCTGAGTTTGGCTACAACGAAGTCAATAGCGGTCAAGTTCTAGCAGAATTACTCGGAATTCCGCCTGTACCTAAGACGGATCGCGGAGAATTTCAAAAGCATGCTTGGAAATTCATCCGACAAAAAAATGGGCCTGCTAAGTTAGCGAGATCTCTTATTGCTAAGGCAAATGAATCATCGGGGCATGCTCTGATCGACGGAATAAGACAACGAGCTACGCTTGAACAACTGCGAATCCAGGCTTCGCCGAAGGCAGTCGCCGTATTGTTTGTGTACACGCCACCACACATTGCGTATAAGTTCTACCACGGCCGAGGTGGTCATCGACTCGCCATAAGTCAGTATTTGCGATTGCGCGAGGCGCCCGTTGAGTTGGAGGTTCGGAAACTGATTGCGGATGCGGACGCGGTCTTATACAACTGGACGGGGAAGCTCAAATACGAACAAGCAGTCCGCAAGTTGATGATTGAGTTGCGCTCATGAATGAGGGTGGATATGACTTAGGCTATCGAGCGTGCCCTTGTTTCTGGGGCACGGAACCAGGCACACTTGTTCGGAAACTTGCAACTATAGTTGGCGACTTTCGTAATCTGCAAATTTTGGATGTTGGTTGTGGTGAGGGAAAAAATGCCTGGTTTTTCGCCAACCAGGGCGCGACAGTACGGGCGGTGGATATTTCGGCGCTTGCAATCGAGAACGGTGAGAAATGTTTTGGAACTTCCCCACGCATATGTTGGGAAGTGGCGGACGTACGCACTTTGGAATTGCGCTCGCGCGCCTATGATATCGTAGTTGCTTATGGATTGCTTCATTGTTTGGCATCCGCCACTGAGCTCCGGGATACCATAGCTCGCCTAAAATCCGCTACAAAATCTGGTGGATTCAACATAGTTTGCTGCTTTAACGATCGCGATCAAGATTTGAGTGCTCATCCAGGATTTACGCCCACCCTGCTCTCTCATTCCCAGTTGGTGTCGGAATATGAGGATTGGGATCTCATTTCTGCTACAGATTCAGATCTGGTTGAGACGCACCCAAACAACGGAATTTTGCACCAACACTCGCTAACGAGGATTATCGCACAGCGTAAAGTATGAACTGTCCGAACGAATTACGCGAAGTCTACGCCGAGGGGCGCCTCATCCCGTTTATCGGGGCCGGTGTTTCAATGTCTGTGACCTGGGAGCGGGACCATGTCCAGAAGCGAGGGCCTTCTTGGACAGAGTTGGTGAATGAGGCAGGAAGACGAATTGGGTTTGATGATCCAAGCTTATTGCGAGTTCGTGGTACTGATCTCCAAATACTTGAGTACTTCAGAATCAAAGAGCATGGTTCTTTCTACGGTTTAACGAATTGGCTTGTCACCGAAATGCGCCCCCCGAACGAGGCTCTCGAACGATCTCCTATCCACGCACAGCTCGCGCAGCTGCGTCTCTGCAAACTTTTCTATACAACAAACTATGACGATTTTATTGAGCGTTCATTCGCGCTGCTTGGTCGTAAGTTTCGGCGGGTCGCTATAGAAGCTCACATGACAACACCTGAAGCGCCCGATACCTGCGACATCGTGAAGTTCCACGGAGACCTTGAGAGCCCGGAGGAGATGGTTTTGTCAGAGCGCGACTACGAACGGCGATTGAAACTGGACACCGTGATGGACGTCCGGTTCCGCGCCGATTTGTTGGCTCGTGCTGTTCTATTCATTGGCTACAGTTTTCGCGATTGGAATGTCTCGTATTTATTTCGGCTAATTAACGAAAATTTCAAGGGCTTACCGGAATCTCCATCTGGCAGGCGGGCTTATATTACTGTGGCTGATCCTTCGGACTTCGAAGTTAGATTATTTAGAGAGCGTAATATTGAGGTAATTCCGATATCTGGAAGGCGCCAAGCGACTGACATCGCGGCACTTCTTCAAGAAATGAGGACCTGACTCATGTCGCGTTTGAGTAGGATCGTGTACGTGACCCAGAGCGAATTTAAGCGTCGAGAGAATGAGATTTTTGTTGAAAAATGCGAGCTCGACGGGCGGCCAGTCCGCGAACAATTTGTGTTCGACCTTAGGTCGGTCCCAATTAAAGAGGTGCTAGAGGTCGATATCGCTGAAATGGTCACGCAGGAAGCGATCCAAGCATATGGAGAAGTTAAAGAGCCGTGCATTGTCGAGCACGCGGGTCTAATATTTTCGGGGCATACACGGTACCCAGGTGGGCTTACGAAGCCGATGTGGAACGCTTTGGGTGATAGGTTCTTGGAAGAGACTGGGTCGCGTGGGAGGCCGGCTCGTGCACAGGCCGTTGTCGCTTATTGTGATGGCCAAAAGGTCCGCACATTCGTAGGAGAGCGGGTGGGCGCGGTCTCGGACTCGCCGCGCGGAACGCGGGAATTTTACTGGGACACCATATTTATTCCCGAAACGGATGTGGATGCCGCAAGAGGAAAAACTTACGCCGAGATTGTTGATGATCCGAACTTGGGTTTGGAATTTAAAGTTCTTAGAGTTTCACAATCAACCTTAGCGATGCTCAAATTCCTAGAATACCGCGCGCACAATCCTCCCTCGTTGTGGCCCAACATGTAGGATCGTTGTGGTATGACCGTCTCGAGGAGAAGTCCCCGCTCCAGTAAGGTCACTCGCCGCAAATGCCGAAGCGCTTTTCCCAGGTTTCGGGAGGCTTGATTTCCCAGACGGATTTCATCTGCTTGCCGCGATTGGTTTCCTTCATGAGCTTGTAGTTGAAGGTGTGGCGGGATTTTTTGTCGCGGGCGGCCCAGATGATGGTTTCGGTCGAGTGGGTGAAATAGCGGCAGGAGAGATTGGGAGGCGGATTGGGCTTCACCCAGGAGATGTCGTTGAGGAGCTTGAAGCCGAGCTGCTGCATGGCGAAGCCGACGGAGTGGATGACGTGGGCGGTGCCGGAGACCCAGAGGGAGCCGTTGGGTTTGAGGATGCGCTGGCAGGCGGCGAGCCAGGAGCGGTTGAATTCGTGATTGGCGGCAGGGCCCTGGGATTTGTCCCAGGCGCCTTTGTTGACGGAGACCATTTTGCCGGCGTGGCGGGTGATGCCGCCATTGGAGAGGAAATAGGGCGGGTCGGCGAAGATGAGGTCGACGGAGGATTCGGGGAGCAGGGCGAGGAGTTCGAGGGAGTCGCCCTGGTAGAGGCGGATGTGGTGCTTTTCGTCGTTGAAGACGGGAGGAGGGAGTTTGATGGGAGATTTGGTGGTCATGGAGGTTAATCGATCAGGATCGTTGATCAGGTGGTGACGGGTGTCAAGTTTGGAGGTAGAGGAGGTAAAGGAGAAGATTCGGATT
>DATLVJ010000839.1:0-4279 GCA_035577585.1 Candidatus Limnocylindrales bacterium | reverse complement strand
GAAAATAGAACGAGTCCGGGGCATGAATGCACCCGGACTCGCAATTCCTTTCGAGGCGTTCAGGGCCTCAGGGATTGTTTTTCGCGACATCACCGACCTTCGCCGCTCCGGCCCCGCTGAACGACGCTGTGCACGAATCGTCGTCCACGTCCGTGACCGTGGCCATGCCGATTTTATCGGTGACCGCTTTGATCACTTTTCCGGTAGTGGGATCCTTCACGACACGCACTTGCCGGCTGATTTCCAGCATGTCGCCAACTTTTACCCCGGCCTTCTTGCCGACGTTGAGGATCAGCGTACCGCCGGTGACATCGGCAACCACACCACTGATGGCGTGCTTCTGGGCTTCCACTTTTCCGGAAGCCGCATTCAGTTGTTCGGCGGTGCTATCCACCGCGCCTCGCACCGCTTCCCCAAGAATGGTGTTGGCGAAATTGCTGCTGCCCATGCTCAAACCGCCGGCACCGCCTCCGCCACCTCCGCCGCCCGCTCCGATCAGCGAAGTGCCAGAGCGTGTGGATTCGCCCTTGCCCGTTACCGCGGCCATAATCTCCGCGGTCGAGGTGTTAATCACGCGCGCGCTGATGGCCACCACAGCTTTCGCTTTGCTGGTGCCGACGCCGCCGAGTCCGAATTTACCCAGGCCGTATCCGCCGCCGCCGACGTTGGTGTGCTGGTCATCGCGGCCGAATTGGGTGATCGAGCCGATGATGATCGCGTCCAAGCCGAGTACCGCGCCGATTTTGGCCGCCGAGTTGGCGTCCGCGCGGTCGCTGTTCGAAAAATTCTGTTCCTTCAGGATTTTGTCCAGCGCGTTGCGCTCGATCACCGAATACTGGCCGCCGTTTACAAGCTTTTCGACCAGCATGTCGCTGATTCCCTGGCCGACATCCTGGTCGGTGCCAAAAATCTGCGCGACGGTCGTGCGGACCGTACCGTAGTCGAAATTCATCACGGCAACGCGCTTCTTATGGACGGCGGGGGCGCCGGGGGCGGCAGCCGGAGGCGCGGCTGCGGTCTGCGCCAGAGAAGGCAGGGCGAACAATGCTGCCAGCGCGCAGCCAACTGCCATTCGCGAGATGCGTGCATGCGACATAGGAGGACTCCTTGGGGCGGAGCGCAAATTGCGGGGCCATGTGAATGCGCGCTCCTGCGAAATCTGCCCGTATGTTAATGAAGGAATTCCCGCTCCGCAATGGGGAAATAAAAAGCCTTGCGCTGGGTGTCATCAGCGGAAGAAAAAGCGGGGTGAAGGAACTTCACCCCGCGGGAAAAATGCCGAGCGAACTAGACAACGCGCTTGAGCAGGAAGACCCCGATGACAATCAGACCCGCTGCCAGGAGTGAAAGTGAAGCTGGCTCAGGCGTTGAGACAGGTGCTTTCGCGATATCAATCTCGGCCGGAAGTTGCCCGTCTGGAAAACTGAAGGCAAATTGGGAAGGAAAAGTGAGGTTAGAGCCGATGGTAAATGTAATCGAGTCACCTGATACTTTCTCGTCTGTGATCAGAGTATTGCTTGGGTCAAAGTTGGTGCATTTGGTCGAAACAACGTTTCCGTGGGAGTCAAAAATTGCCGCAGTGCTACTTCCTTGTTCAAGGCCTCCGCAAGCCAGGATTCCGAATAAAGTGCCGGTGGTATCAGCCGGCACTCCACCGGTGAACACGAAGGTCAGCAAATCTCCGGCCTGGATATTCAATGGGTCCAACTGCAGCGCATCAATCACGTTGACCGATGTCTGGCCGCCGAAGATCGCATCGTTCGCCAGATAACTCAAAATATCGTAGGAGAACGTCTGCGTGCCCGCGACACCAAAAAGATCAACGTTTATTGCACTCGACTGGGTGCTGTCGAACTGGGTGCAAGAGAAGCCCGGCGAACAGGTACCGTCTCCATCACCCGAGGGTTTTACCGGCAGCCGGACCATCGTCTGGGACATTCACATGTTCGACGTCGAAAAAGGGCAAAGCGGCGGCAGCCTTCACAAACGGCTTCTCGAGTCCGACCGAGAAACCGTTGCCCTCGCCACAGGTGGGGATCTCTTGAATATTCTTGGTGTCTCCGACGTGGCCGCGAATCCCCAGGTTAAATCGAATCTGGCTTCCGAATCTTTGGGAACAGGCATGCGCAAAATGGAAAATTTCGATTTTGAAGGCGCGCCAGGAATTTCAGAAAGCGCTCGACGCAGATCCCACAAGCGCGGAAATTCGCAGCGCGCTGGCCGAGGCTTTCTGGAACCTTGGCTATGAAGAGAAAGCCAGAGAAGAATCCGCAGCCGCGCTCGAGCAAGCCAAAAACCTCCCCAGTGATCAGAGAATCCGCATTGGCTTGCGGCAAAAGGAGTATGCGAAACAATGGGATTACGCCGCGGAGACTTACCGAGCTCTTTGGAAAACGCAACCCGACAATTACTTCTACGGTCTGGAACTCGCCAGGAATCAGATGGAAGGGAATCGATTGAAGGAGTCGCTTGCGACACTGGAGCAACTGAAGGGGAAGGGTGCGCCAATTGGCGTCCAGGCGCAAGCCGATCTTCGCCTTGCTGATGTGCAAAGGCGGCTCGGGGACAACCAGCGACGGCTGAAAGCCGCCGAACAGGGTGTGCAAGAGGCGCAGGCAATCGGTTCCCAGTTTCTTCTGGTGAACGGAGGGATTGAGCGGTGCCTGGCGTTGAAGGATCTTGGCCGCGTCCAGGAAGCGGATTCTGTCTGCGCCGAAACTGTACAGCAAAGCCAGAATCTGGGAGTCCCCTCCGTGATCGCCCACGCAAAAACAGCTCGGGCCAATCTTTTTCTCTCCCGCGGACAATATCCTGAAGCGGAAATCCTGTATGAGGAAGCGCGCGCAGCCACCCATGCGGTCGGGGATCTGCACAACGAGGCGGGCGCGCTGTTGAATCTGGGGGTGGTGCAATACCAGGAAAACCATTTACCCGAGGCCCGCAAATGGTGGGAGAAAAGTCTTGCGGTCTCCCGCGAGCGCGGCGGCGTGAACAGCGATTTGCTGCAAGCCCAGGAAGCGATCGCCAATGTAGATGGGGCAATGGGGAATCCCAAAGGGCAGATCAGTGTTTTGCAAGAAGTGGCGAAAGAAGCGGAGTCCATCGGCGATAAGGAACGCCATGCGAATACCTTGGGGAATATCTGCAGCACGCAGATCTCCAGCGGGGAGGTGCTTGCGGCCAAGCCGAATTGCGAACAGGCGCTGCGCCTGCGGAAGGAGATGCAGGACCAGTCTGCCCTGGCCCGTTCCCTCACCGATTTAGGGGATTATTTTTCGGCGTCCGACATGCTGCCCGAAGCTGAAGAGAAATACCGCGCAGCCCTGGCCATACAGACAAGCATCGGCGAGAAAGCCACGATTCGGGCTACTCGCCGGGGAATTGCGCAAATGGAAATGGAGCGCGGGAATTTTGGTCCGGCAGAATCCGAGCTAAAAGCATTGTTGCCGGAATTTGCACAAGCGCAGGATTCCGACGGCGAGGCACAGACCCGCATCATTCTCGCGGACATCTATCTGCGGCGAGCAGAATGGAAACAGGCTCAGGCTGAAATCGCGAATGGATTGGATCTCGCCGCAAAATCCACCGACCCATCCATCTCTGCCGCACTGACGATTCAAAAAGCCAGGTTGGAATCCAGAAGCGCGCGTTCCGCTTCGGCGTCGAATACTCTGAGCAAACTCGAGAATCAATTGCGATCCGGGGGGTACTTTGAACTGGCGGTCGAAGCACGCTTGGCCCGCGCGGAGGCCGCGGAGGGAACGATGCGAAAATCAGAGTTGAAAGCTGTTGCCGAGGAGGCCCGGAAGCACGGCTATCTGCTGCTCGCTCGCAAGGCCACGGAAATGTCCGGCGCCTGATTCAGCGCGGAAGCTTCGCTTTCAGAACTCGGAAGGCGGCCCAGGTGCCTTCGTGTTTTGTGGGGACGTCGCGCGATTCCACATCCACTTCGCGCCAGACGTGTTTCAGGAATTCCGAGCTCAGAATGATTTCGTTGGCGCCCGCCGCGGAGCAGAAACGCGAGGCGCGGTTCACGGCATCGCCCACCACCGTAAATTCCAGACGTTCCTGGGTTCCCACGAAACCATGCAACACGTCGCCTGAGTGAACCCCGATTCCGATTTCGCAAGTTGGCTGGTTTCGTTCCTTGCGCGCGGCGTTCAGTTTCTGCACCGCTTCCTGCATCGCCATGGCCGCGTGAAGCGCCTGCCGGTGGTGCTCTGGATCGGGATCCGGACTCCCGAAGACCGCCAGAATCGCGTCGCCGATAAATTTATCC
>DATLVJ010000838.1:0-7558 GCA_035577585.1 Candidatus Limnocylindrales bacterium | reverse complement strand
CACCAGCCACTCAAATCGCTTGGGCAGTTCCTGCTCCAGTCCGTGTGAATACCACGGCACGGGGCGCACCTCGCCGCCGCTTTCTACGATTCCTTTCACTGGCCGGAGCTCCAGCGCGCGCTTCCAGAAAAAATGCAGGCGCAGGTTTTGAATCATTTCGTCGGTCAGGTATACGCGCGAGTTGGTCTGCTGCATGTGCGGGTCGCAGGGAGTGTCCGCAATGGAAAGGCTCATGTGCAACGATTTCGGGAATGCTGTGACAAGGTCGTTGCCGCGGCGAAAGAGCGTGCCGGAGTTGGTGTCCTCGCGCTTCAACGTTTCAAAGAAATCCGCGGAGGTCACGCGGCCCTTCACGCGGAAACACGCGCCGCCGGGAAATGCTCCTTCGGTGTCCAGAAAAATCCCGCCGTCATAGGTCCAGGTGTTTTTGTCGCGTTTGGATGGATTGGGCTGGGCCGCAGCCGGGACGAGAGCGGTGGCAAACGCCAGCAGCCAGGCGGAGAAGTGGCGGATTTGCGGCTGGCAGTGCATGAACACCCTCGTATGCCGCTAGTTTACTACTCAGGGGGCCGCGCGGAGAAGAAAACTGAATTTGTCCACCGCGCACAGTTTTTTGCCTGAGCCCTCGGGTTTGCAGGTGGCTTTGCCGGCCTGCAGGTCCGCGAACGCTTGCACAAGCGCGGGCAAAACCTCGGGCGGCGCCACGGGAATATTGTGCGCGCTCAGAACAGTTTTTAGTTCTGGTGCGAGTGCGGCAAGGCGCGCGATGGATTTCTCGTACGCCGCCAGATCCGTCTCCGGGCGGAACAGCCAGATGGGCGCGGGATAAAAGGTGTCACCGGTGAGGAGCAATCCGTTTTCGCGATCGAGCAGCGCGATCGCGTCCGGGGTGTGGCCGGGTGTGGCAATCACTTCGACGGTGCGACCGCCCAGCTTGATGCGGAATCCATCGTGGATAAAAGCGGATATGTGCCACGGTTTGGTTTTGTAGGCCTTCGGATCGAATCGCTTCGGCAGGTCGCCGCAGATTTCTCCCGGCGCAATTTCCGCTTGCGCGTCGGCAGTCGAGCCCTTGGCGTTTTCGCGGGTGAACGCGGTGTCCATGCCGAAGACGAAAGAGAACTGCCAGTTGCCGCCGACGTGGTCGTCGTGCGTGTGGGAGTTGAGGACAACAATGGGCAAGGAAGTCAGGCGGGACGCGATTTTCTTGATGTCGGCAATGCCCATGCCGGTATCGAAAAGCACCGCCTGCTTCTGCCCGGCGATCAGATAGGAGATTACTTCCTCGGACTGGTGCGGCTCGTAGATCGCAAACGTCCCTGGCGCCACTTTGTAGACCTCGAACCACGGCTCATCAGGGAGAATGCGTTTGAGCTGCGTATATTCGGGCCGCGGTAGAGGCTTGCACCACTCGGGTTTGTCAGTTTGCGATTGCGCCAGAGTGAAGGCGCTTGAGATAGCACAAATAATGATCAGCGTGCAGAGAGCAGATCGGAGCGACGATCCTGCTTGGTTCATTTAGGTGATCCCGGGATGAAGATGGATTTAGGCAGCATCATGTGCACGCCTTTGTTTCCGTCGACGAGTTCGGTGATGCGCAGGTCGGCGGCGACGCTTGCGAGCATATAAGCATCGTCGCGCGAAAGATGCTTTTCTGTCACCAGAAAATCGATCATTTCGCGCACCGCCAGGGTGGCGCAGGCGTTCAGGTCGTCGTTGAGGCCCATGGTGATGTAATGCGTAGGCGTTTCGGCGCGAGGCCATTTCAGATGCATATCCTTGCGCACGATGAATTGAAACGTGCCGATCAGCGAAGTTTCGAGAGCGGTGATGTCCACTTCGCCATCGCCCTGCCCGGCGTGGCCGTCGCCCACTTCAAAAAGCGCGCCGGGCGCATGGACCGGAATGTAGAGCGTCGTGCCGGCGACGAGGTCTTTGTTGTCCAGATTGCCCGCCATAATCCACGGCGGAGCGCTGTTGAAGCGGCCGGCGCTTTCCGGCGGCGCATCGCCCATGCTGCCGAAAAAAGGATGCAACGGAATCTCGATGCCCGGCGCGAATTTCGCCACCATGCGTTTTTCATCCAGCGGAATGATTTTTATTTTCGAGTAAGGATAATCGTCGGGCAGGTACCCGCGCCCCGCTCCGAAGGCGTTGTAGGCGTAAGGAATCGCCAGCTTGATGGCCAGAATCTTCACTTCTAGCACGTCGCCGATTTCCGCGCCCTCGATGAAGATAGGTCCTGTAAGGATGTGACCGCCGGGGCCTTTGTCCTTCACCTGGTCGGTGATGTCGCGCAGCGATTGTTCCACCTGATCCGGCGGCACGCCCGCCTCTTCCAGCCGCTTCGGACTGTTGGTGATCAGCGTCTGAATCCCCACCGTGTCGCCCGACTTGACGCGTAGCACCGGCGCCGCTTTCGCGTCGTAGTATCCCCAAGCCACAGTCTTCGGCGTGGGCTTCAGCGTGTGCGTGGCCTGAGCTCCGACCTGCGTCGACAAAGGAAACGTCGCGAATAGCCCCGCGAGCAGAATCCGCCTTTTCATTCAGCCTCCATATGTTTTGAAAGGGTTGCGTGTACCTAAATCAATAAGCCCTATTGGCTCGGTTCCGTTTTGTCTATGATCCAAGGTGCTTCGGCTGTGAATTCCAATTGTACAAGCGGAAGATTTTTGAATGATGGACGAACGAGTTCAATCCGTGATCGAAAACCAAGGCTGAAAGAAATGCTCGTTTTTTCAAGGTCTGGTTGCCAAGTATTCTCCGCAATCTGCTTAGCGGCATCGGCACCTGAGACAATAGACCCAACGAAGTGAAACCAGCCTCCATAGAGATGCCGGATAGGTCCCAGGCAGGCCATGTGGTAGATTTCAACTTCACGATCATGAGAAATCCCAAGTTTCTCGAATAGTGCGAGCACATCTTGTTTGTAGATCTGGTGCCGAGCAGCAGCGAAGTTCAGGCAGGGATCACAACCGCACTCTTCTGGTCCACCAATCTTAACTGCCATATAAGCGTTTCTCGTAAGTTCTGGGTCGCAGTTTAACTCCCACCGACCGAATCGGATTGAATCCACGTTGTTCGCACTCCAGGTTAATTGGTTTTACGGGTGGGTCATGTCTTCGGGTTTGACGAGGGCGTCGAATTCTTCGGCGGAGAGGAAGCCGAGTTTTACGGCGGCTTCGCGGAGGCTGGAGTGTTCTTTGTGGGCGGTCTTGGCGACTTTGGCGGCGTTGTCGTAGCCGATCTTCGGAGCAAGTGCGGTTACCAGCATCAGGGAATTGTGGACGTAGCTGTCGATGATTTCGCGGTTCAGCTCAATGCCAACCACGCAGTGATCCACGAAACTGTTCATCGCGTCGGTCAGCAGCTCTACCGAGTGCAGATAATTGAAAATCATCACAGGTTTGAAGACATTCAGTTCAAAATTTCCCTGCGTGCCCGCGAAGCCAATTGCTGCGTCGTTGCCAAGCACCTGCACGGCGACCATAGTCACCGCTTCCGACTGGGTGGGATTCACTTTGCCCGGCATGATCGAAGAGCCCGGCTCGTTTTCCGGTATCGTCAATTCACCCAGGCCGCAGCGCGGCCCGGAAGCTAGCCAGCGGACGTCGTTGGCGATTTTCATCAGCGAAGCCGCCAGCGTCTTCAGCGCGCCGCTGGCGAATACAATTTCGTCGTGAGCGGAAAGGCTGGCAAATTTGTTGGGGTGCGAGCGGAAGGGCAGCCCGGTAAGCTCCGCGATCTTTTTGGCCGCGCGCTCTGCAAATTCCGGATGCGCATTCAGTCCGGTGCCGACGGCGGTGCCGCCAATCGCAAGGTCCAACAATCCATCCATCGCCATGGCAATGCGCGCGCCGTCGCGAGACAGCAGGCTGACCCAGCCGGAGAATTCCTGGCCGACAGTGAGCGGCGTGGCATCCTGCAAATGGGTACGTCCGATTTTCACCACGTCACGGAATTCTTTGGCCTTGGCATCCAGCGCGTCACGCAAGCGCGCCACAGCGGGCAGCAGCCGCCGCGAAGTCTCCGTCGCCGCCGCAATGTGCATGGCCGCGGGAAACGTGTCGTTCGAGGACTGCGACATGTTTACGTCGTCGTTCGGGTGAATCGGCTTCTTCGTGCCCATTTCGCCGCGCGCTATCTGAATCGCGCGGTTGGAAATCACTTCATTCACGTTCATGTTGGTCTGCGTTCCGCTTCCGGTCTGCCAGATGCGAAGAGGGAAGTGCTCGTTCAATTTTCCGGAAATTACTTCATCGGCGGCTTGCGTGATAAGGTTGGCTTTTTCCTCGGAAAGCTTGCCGAGGTCTCGATTCACCAGCGCCGCCGCTTTTTTCAGCACGCCGAAGGCACGAATCAACTCCGGCGGCATGGTGTCTTTGCCGATCGCGAAATGAATCAGCGAGCGCGCGGTTTGCGCGCCGTAGTAGCGGTCCATTGGCACATCAATATTGCCCATGCTGTCGGATTCGGAGCGGGTGGGAACGGACTTGGCGAACTGCGTGGCTTCACTCATGGCGATCTCCTTGAGTGTGATGAAAGATAGTGTAGCAGGAAGAGAGTGGCCAGTGGCCCGCGACCAGCGACCGGTGAAGTGCGACCGATGATTAGTGGTGCCTGCATTATCCCGCGGCTCAACAGGACCTCGGGAGCCATTCGGCAACTTTGCCTGAGCTGATTCCAAACAGAGGGTTTGAGGAATGCGGCGGGGTCTTCTCGCTTGATTCCCAAGACGGAAAACACGGAGCATTCGAATGAGATTCCTGACAGGAAGCTAAATTGGAATCCGACCCGGGTATTCTTTCGCGGACATGTGCCACGGTTCTATTGACACCCGCCGACTGTCCATCTATTTTGGAGACTCCTCTCTCTGTATTCTCTTAGTTTTCCCCCTCCCAGTTTGGTTTTGAAGCCCGCTGGCTTGAGCCGAGCCGTCTATTGCGGCTTGCCTCCCGCCTTATCCCCGGGTTAGCCCCAAGGCAGGACGCCTGCCGCCTACTACCAATAGGCCACGAGGAGAGCGACTGATGTCCAAGGAATGGTGGGATTCGAACTGGCGGGCTCCCTTGAGTTACGCCCTGGCGGTGGTGTCCCCCGTGCTTGTGCTAAGTATGTGCCAGGCCATGCGCATCACGTATGGCGAGAAAGCCTCCCTGGTTTTCTTCGTTGTTCCAATCCTTCTAAGTGCGTATTGGGGTGGGCTCGGGCCCGGACTGCTGGCGACGTTCGAGAGCGCCATCCTGAGCGCTTATTACCTGATCGAGCCGCTGCACAATTTATCCGTCGCCTCCGCGACTTCCTCTGTGGCGCTGACCGGCATGGTTGCGGCCGGTGTACTGACCAGCATTCTGCTGGAGTGGTGGCACCGCGGGCGGCGGCCACGCGAGGCAGTTGATCCCGATCAAATGATGACGCCGATTAATCGAAAGGTGGGCTGGGGATTCGGGGTGGCCCTGGCGCTCCTGGGGATTGTAGGAGTGACCTCGTATGTGCAGGTAAACCGGCTGCGCGACAACGACGCGTGGGTGGATCACACCCACCAGGTGATCTCCTCGCTGCGCAAAGTGCAATCCCTGGTGGCCGACGCGGAGACCGGACAACGCGGCTATCTGATTACGGGAGACAAACTCTTTCTTCGGCCCTACAACGAGGCAAGGGAGCAGTTGGATGGGGAGATTGCCACACTGCGAAATCTTATTGCGGACAATCCGAACCAGCAGGCCAGCCGGCGGGAGTTGGAAGAGTCAACGACCAAACGGATCGAGCAACTCCGGCAGGTTCTGGAACTGCGGGAGAAAAAGGGAATTTCCGCCGCAGGACAGGAGATTCTGACGCTTGAAGGGATGAAAACGGACAACGCGATCCGCCAAACCGAAAAGCTTATGGAGGAGCGCGAGAACCGATTGCTTGTGGAGAGAGAGTATAAAGCGCTGCTGACCAGCCTGTATGGGCGGAGCATCGTGGTTCTTGGGAGCCTGCTGGCCTTCAGTTTTGTGGGCGTGGCGCTTTTTCTGATTACGCAAGACATCGCGGGCAGCCGCAACGCGGCGACGGCGTTGAGGGACGCGAAGGAACACCTGGAGCAGCGCGTCCAAGAACGCACCACCGATCTGGAGCAGAGTAACCAAGAACTGGCGCAGAGCCGCGAGCAATATGCGGTGACACTGGCGAGCATCGGGGATGGCGTGATCACGACCGACGCCAGGTGCGTCGTATCGTTCATGAATTCAGAGGCGGAGCGGCTGACGGGATGGATGCGCCAGGAGGCGGTGGGGCAGCCCCTGACGTCGGTATTTCGGATCATGAACGAGGAGTCCCGCGAACCGATGGCGGATCCGGCGAAAAAGGTGCTCGAACTTGGCACAGTAATCGGGCTGGCTAACCACACGCTGCTTGTAAACAGAGAGGGCTATGAGCTGCCGATTGCGGACAGTGGCGCGCCGATTCGCGACGCGCAAGGCAATGTTCTGGGAGTAGTACTGGTGTTTCGTGATTGCCGGGCGGAGCGGGAGAAAGAGATCGCCCTGGAAGATCGCGTTGCATTGCGGGAGCAACTTGCCAGGATAGCGGAAACCGCGCCCGGGGCGATCTGTTCGTTCCTGCAAAGGCCGGACGGGTCCTGTTATTTTCCGTACTGCAACGCCACCATCGAGCAGATTTTCTCCATTTCCGTCGAAACGCTCGTCCGGGATGCTTCCGGGATCTTCGAGATGATTCACTCGCAGGACGTCGGGAAAGTTCGCGCGGGGATTCAGGATTCAGCAAAGAACCTGACAACCTGGATGAGCGAATTTCGCGTAAAACACCCCAAGAGGGGCGAAATCTGGGTCGAGGGGCGGTCCGTGCCGCAGCGGCAGCCGGACGGCAGCGTGCTGTGGCACGGGATTCTGCAGGACGTAACGGTTCGCCATCAGACGGAGGAACAGGTCAAGGGAGGAGAAGCGCGGCTCTCCGCGATCATTCATTCGGCGTTGAGCGGGGTGATCACCGTGGATGAGCAGCAGAATATTATTCTATTCAATCCGGCGGCGGAGCAGATGTTCGGCTGTACAGAAGCAGAAGCGCTCGGGCGTCCCATAGATCAGTTCATTCCCTCGCGTTACCGGGCTGCGCACCAGCACCATATTCGCAAGTTTGGAGCGGCGGAGATTGCTGGGCGAAAGATGGGGCAACGGGAGGGAATATTCGGACTGCGCAGAAATGGGGATGAATTTCCGGTGGAGGCCTCCATCTCGCACGTGGAGTTCGGCGGGAAAAAGATGTTCACCGTAATATTGCGCGACGTGACGGAAGAGAAGCGAGCGGAAGAGGAACTGAAGCAGCAAGCCAGCCTGCTGGACCTGGCGCCGGTGATGGTGCGCGACATGGAGGGGCGCATCGTGCTCTGGAGCCGCGGCGCCGAAAAGATTTACGGGTATACGAAAGCGGAGGCAGTTGGAAGGAATTCCAGCGAACTGCTGCAGACCGAACACCCCGTTCCGCTATGGATGATCGACCGGTTGCTGCGGACCGCCGGCGTGTGGGAAGGAGAATTGCGCCACCGCACGCGAGACGG
>DATLVJ010000837.1:0-6774 GCA_035577585.1 Candidatus Limnocylindrales bacterium | reverse complement strand
CTCACGCCACGAACGAATATCCAGGCAGACTGCTACATTACGAAGTCATTTGCGCAGACCATGTCGTCAACGTAATCTGTGCGGAGCCGCCTCTGTGCATTAAATCTGGGGCTAGCCCTCGTATCCAATGACACAAACTTTCCACAATTTTGAGAGATGACTGGATCAGAATGGCTAAACGACCGAAACCTCTCGTACTCACCGTCCTCGATGGCTGGGGCTTCCGCGCCGAAACAAAGGGCAACGCTATCGCCCTCGCCCGCAAACCCAATTACGACGAACTCCTCCGCAAATTTCCTAACACGTTGATCCAGACCTCCGGCCCAGCCGTTGGCCTGCCCGAAGGCCAGATGGGCAACAGCGAAGTCGGCCACCTCAACATCGGCGCAGGCCGCGTCGTCCACATGGACATCACTCGCATCGATCTCCTCATCGCCAACAAGCAACTCGATCAGGTCCCGCTCTTCCAGCAAGCCATGGATCGCGGCCGCCAGCGCCAATTGCATTTCATCGGCCTCCTCAGCGACGGCGGCGTGCATTCGCATATCAACCACCTCTTCGCCCTCTTCGAAATGGCCAAGCAATCGAAAGTCGAAAAGGTCTTCGTCCACTGCTTCATGGACGGCCGCGACACTCCGCCCAACAGCGGCCGCGACTTCGTCCGCCAGCTCCAGCAGAAAATGCGCGAATTGGGCGTCGGCGAAATCGCCACGCTCGTCGGCCGTTACTACGCGATGGACCGCGACAACCGCTGGGAGCGCATCGAACTCGCCTATCGCGCCCTCGTCCACGGCGAAGCCGAAACCAAATCCAACGACCCCGTCGCCGCCCTGCAGCAGAGCTACGAACAAGGCGTCACCGACGAATTCGTCAAGCCAATCGTCATCACCCGCGGCACCGGACCCGCCGCGCCGCCCGTCGGCCTGATCCGCGACGACGACGCAGTCATCTTCTACAATTTCCGCGCCGACCGCGCCCGCCAGATCACCTACGCCCTCGAAGCCCCCGGCTTCGACAAATTTGCCGACCCTAAGCGCCCCAAAAATCTTTTCTACGTCGGCATGACCAAGTACGACAAAAAGTGGCCCTGGCTCAAGTGCGTCATCACTCCCGAAAAGCTCGAGCAAATCCTTGCCCAAGTCTTTCAGGAGCTTCAGTACAAAAATCTGCGCTGCGCAGAAACCGAAAAATACGCGCACGTCACCTATTTTTTTAACGGCGGCGTCGAAAAACCATTCACCGGCGAAGAACGCATCCTCGTGCCCTCGCCGAAAGTCGCCACCTACGACCTGAAGCCCGAAATGTCTGCCGAGGGAATCACAGACACCGTCGTGAAGGCCATCGAAAAAGCCGAATTCGACGCCATCATCATGAACTACGCCAACGCCGACATGGTCGGCCACTCCGGCAAACTCGAAGCCGCCATCAAAGCCGTCGAAGCCGTGGACGCCGGCCTCGGCCGCATCTATCAAACTCTAAAACCCCGCGGGGGCGCCTGGATCATCACCGCCGATCACGGCAACGCCGAAACCATGATCGATCCTTCGACCGGCGGCCCTCACACCTACCACACCACCAATCCCGTCCCCTTCATCTGCGTCACCGAAAACGACGCCCTCCAACTCGCCCCCGGCGGCGCACTCCGCGACATCGCCCCCACCATGCTCGGCCTCCTCGGCGAATCTTCCCCCGCCGACATGACCGGCCGCGACCTCCGCCTCAAGGCAACGCAAAAATAACTGTTAGGATAAATAAATTAACAGTACACTCCACTCGGAGATGTCATCCCGCGGCCCCGATTCCGATCGGGGCCGAAAGATCTCATCTCTGAGATCTTGACGACCGTTTAAGTTGAGATCCTTCGAGCCGCAAACGACGCGGCCCTCAGGATGACAACGCGCTGGGAGTCCCGCCGTGGAGCGAAGGTATTTCGTCTACATCATGAGCAACGAATCCCGGATGCTCTACGTCGGCGTCACCAACGGTCTCCACAAAAGAGTCTTTCAACACAAATCAAAGCTCATCCCTGGTTTCACCTAGAAATACAATCTCTACAAGCTCGTCTACTGTGAAATGTTTGGCGATATTCGAGCCGCCATTGCCCGCGAAAAGCAAATCAAAGGCTGGCTGCGTTCGAAGAAAGTAGCTTTAATCATCGCGAAAAATCCACAGTGGAAAGACCTTGCCGAAACTTGGTTCAAGGGACACTCCAAAACCAAGACTTCGACCACTGGAACGGTTGCAAATCAAATTGCCAGGTAAAGAATTTCCACCAACTTAAAACACTTGTCATCCTGAGCCTATCCGACGAGGATAGGCGAAGGACCTCAACGTAAAGTCCTGGTCAAAAATTAATTTTGGGCTCCTATCAAGAAATGCAAACCTCTCGCATCTCTCCAGAAAACACCAAGCTCACCATCTGCGTCTGGCACCCCTTCTCCGAATGGCGTCCACCTGCCTCCCTCTCCGACGCCATTCGCAACCGCTGGCCCGCCATGCGCGTCGCGCACCTCCCCGACTACGACCGCCTTCCGCAGGAACTCGCCGACACGGACATCTTCGTCGGCTACTCGCTGCGCGCGCAGCAACTCCTCGACGCCAAAAAATTAAAATGGATTCACTCGACCGCCGCCGGCGTGGCGCAGCTGATGTACCCGGAGCTGCGCGATTCAGGCATCCTGGTCACCAATCCCAGCGGCATCTTCTCCGTCCCGATGGCCGAACACACCCTGGGCCTGCTCATCGCCCTTGCCCGGAATTTCCCCGATTGCGTGCGCCACCAGGATCAATCGCGCTGGGCCCAGCAGGAACTCTGGGACCAGACGCAGCATCTCACCGAACTAAACGGCCAGGTTTTGCTGATTGTGGGTTACGGCTCTATCGGCCACGAACTCGCTCGCCGCGCCAAAGCCTTCGACATGCGCGTCTGGGGCGTCTCCCGCTCCGGTAAAGGTGATGCCTCACTCACTGAAAAAATCGTTCCCATCTCCCGGCTTCACGAAGTCTTGCCGCACGCCGACTTTGTCGTCGTCAGTGCCCCCGAAACGCGCGAAACAAAACACCTCATTGCCGCACCCGAGCTCGCCCGCATGAAACCCACCGCCCGCCTCATCAATGTCGCCCGCGGCTCTTTACTCGATCAATCCGCGCTCCTCGCCGCTCTTCAACAGAAAAAAATCGCCGGCGCCGCCCTCGACGTCACGGATCCCGAACCCCTCCCCGCCACCGACCCGCTCTGGCACGCCCCCAACCTGCTCATCACTCCGCACACCAGCGCCATCAGCGACCGCCTCTGGCCTCGCCAAACCTCTCTGCTCCTCGATTTACTGGAACTCTGGTTCGCAGGACGCGCACTCTTCAACCAGGTCGATCTCCGCCGCGGCTACTAAGCATCCTCGAGTCGCGCCGCCTGATACGTTGTCATCCTGAGGCTATCCGAGAAGGTCCGGTTTGTGGACTCCGGTAAAACCGGAGATAGCCTCAGGACCTCAACTTAAAAATCTCGCACAGTGTTTATGTTGAGATCCTTCGAAGCGCAAACCCCGCGCTCCTCAGGATGACAAGTTATTTCTGTTTGTTGATCGATGATAAATTCCTGCCAACACAACAGCGGCGGCAGAGCCGCCGCACTCCAAATAAGTCTGCACTCAGTGAAAACAAATCTCCCACTCCGCCCTTCACCGGCACATAGCCTTCCCTCGTGTACACCACAATCTTCTGCTTCTTTCCTTTTTGATCGTTCACCACCAGCGGCCCGCCGTCCGGCGCCACAAGCTCCACCTTGATCTTCCGGAACTTTCCGTCCTGGTTCAGATTCGAAGGCGTGTACGAAATGCTGTACTGGTGCCGCAAAAACGCCGCCACCTCGCGCATGATCCCGGGAATCTCCCCGTCAAACTGCGGAAACCACGCGAATCCCCCGGTCATCTGCGCAAACGTCTTCATCTGGTTTTCCGCCTGCAGAAAATCCATCCGCGTCATCGTGCCAAGCGCCCGATGCATTTCCAGGTAATTGCTCAACGGCTTGTCCAGCCCCACCACAAAAATGGTCGTATCCGTTCCCCGCAACTGCTTCATCGTCTGATCCAGCGTATGTTTCGAAAACGTGTCCACACCGGAGGCCAGCACCAGTATCGATTTTTTCCCCTTCACGTCCTTCAGCCGCTCGTTCGTATCCAGCAGCGCATCGAACAGGTTCGATTCGCTGAACCCCGGGTAATACAAGTGATAAATCGCCTGTTCCACGTCTTGTTTGTTTTGTGTAAAGTCCACTTCCGTTCGCGGCCGCATATCAAACGTAACCAGCGCCACCCAATCCTTCTGATTCAGGTTGGGAAAAAGCGCACTCGCCCAATACTTCGCCTGATAGCCAAACCATCCGTAAAACCGCGCGCTGAATTCCATCAGCACCACCATCGTGATCGGCGCGTCCGTCGGCCCAAAGTTCGTTATGGTCTGCGGCTGCCCATCCTCCAGCACACGAAAATTCTCCTTCTTAAGCCCCGGGATAATGTCCCCATTCTGCGTCGCCGCCACCACGTCAAGCGTCACCACCGGCACTTCCACCGCAATCGACACGCCGCTTTCCTGCGGTTTTTGCTGTTTCGGCGCGGCCGGGTTTTGCGAACTGGCTGGCTTATCCTGACCCGGCGAAGTCGGCTGCGGTCCCGCCGGAGCCTGCGCCCAACTCGCCCCGCTCCCCGCGGCCAGCACTCCGGCCAGAATTCCAGCCCGTACCATCCCCTGCAAATACAATGCTTTCATCCGTTTTCCCCTAAGATACCCGGCATTTGCTTAGATGCCGATTTTCGCCATTGCGTCGTCATCCGGTAGGACGTATCCCGTGTGAATTACGTAACGCCCATCGCCACCGATTCCGGCCCTTCCCGCACTGCATGTTAGTATGGAGTTTACTTGTGGCAAAACGCATTCACAACTGGGGGGTGTTTACGTGCTGCGCAGGCACATATATCTTTCAATTCTAGGCCTGTTGTTCCTGTCCGGATTCATAAACCGCAATTCCAACGCGCAAGTCTCGGTGAAGCCCCCTTCGTTGGGCACTCTGCAAAGCCCCGCTCCTTCCTCGGACACGTCCGCACTCGCTCGTGAAGCCCAGGACTGGCTCGTCGAACTCCTTAAAATCAACACCACCAATCCTCCGGGCAACGAACAAGCCGCCGCGAAATACATCGCCGGCATTCTCGCAAAAGAAGGCATTCCCGCCGACATCCTCGATCTCGCGCCCGGCCGCAGCGCCGTTGTCGCCCGCCTGCGCAGCAGCGCCGTCGCCGATCCCTCCCGCGCCCTTCTCCTTGTCGCTCACATGGATGTTGTCGGCGTCGACCGCACCAAATGGTCCGTCGATCCCTTTGGCGGCGTGATCAAAGACGGTTACCTCTGGGGCCGCGGCTCCCTGGACGACAAAAGTATGCTCGCCGCGAATCTTGCCGCCTTCATCTCCCTCAAGCGCGGCAATGTTCATATCAATCGCGACGTCATTTTCCTCGGCACTGCCGACGAGGAACAGTTTGGCGACGCCAGCATGAAAATGGTCATCGCCAGGTATTGGGACAAAATCGCCTCCGGCTTCGCCATCAACGAAGGCGGCAAAGTCTTCCTCGGCAAAGACGGCAAAGTCCAATACGTCGCCCTGCAGGCCAGCGAAAAAGTTTCCGTGAACGTGAACCTCACTGTCACCGGCAAAGGCGGCCACGCTTCCACGCCGACGAAAGACAATCCCGTCGTCCACCTCGCCGCCGCCGTCGAAAAAATCGGCAACTATAACACGCCCGTTCATCTCACCTCCATCGTCCATCGCTATTTCGAAGCTCTGGCCCCGCTCCAGGACGAGGAAACCAGCAAATGGATGAAGGTGATTGATACTCCCGACCGCGGCGAACACGCCATTCGCTACCTCTCCGAAGCCAACCCCATGTGGAACTCCATGATGCGCGACACCATCGCCCCCACCATCCTGCAAGCCGGTTTCCGCGGTAATGTTATCCCCTCGGAGGCTCACGCCACTCTGAACGTCCGCCTCGTTCCCGGTGACACCATTGATGTCCTCGTCAACGAATTGAAAAAACTCGTCAACGATCCCCAGGTCCATTTCGAAATCGCATCCGAAGGCGGCCTGGCTGCCCCCAACTCTTCTCTCGAAAACGATTTCTTCACCTTGCTTACCCGGACCTGCGCCCTCGAATTTGGCGGGGTTCCCGTGATTCCATTCATGTCCACCGGCGCCACGGACTCTGCGCAACTTCGCCTCCACAACGTCCAGGCCTATGGCCTCCGTCCTTTTCCCGTCAATGAGGCCGACGACGCCCGCGTCCATGGCGACGAAGAGCGTCTTCCGCTCACCGCGTTTCCCAAGGGCGTTGCCCTGATGGTCCGTATCGTCACGGAGTTTTCCGTCAGCCGGTAGCCGCCCGGTTGTTCTACAATTAGGCTTCACAATGCGATGAATTCGCGTCACTCCAAGATCGTCTGCACGCTCGGTCCGGCCACCAATTCGCCGCGCATGATCCGCCGCCTCATCGAAGCCGGCATGGACGTGGCTCGCCTGAATTTTTCCCATGGCACCCACGAAACCCACGCCCACTCCATCGCCATGGTTCACGCCGCTGCCGCTGAACTCGGCAAGACCGTCGGCATTCTCGCCGACCTGCAAGGCCCGAAAATCCGCACTGGCGCGCTCGCCGGCGGCGGCACCGTCACCCTGCGCTCCGGCCAACAGTTCATCATCACCACCGCAAAGATTCTCGGCGACTCCAC
>DATLVJ010000836.1:0-2495 GCA_035577585.1 Candidatus Limnocylindrales bacterium | reverse complement strand
AAAGAATGTGCTCGTAGATTTCGTCGGTGATGCAGAAGGCGTTCCAGCGAACGCAGAGATCGCGGATGAATTCGAGTTCCTGGCGGGTGAAGACTTTTCCGGTGGGATTATTCGGCGTGTTGAGGATGATGGCCTTGGTGTGCGGGCCGAAGGCGGCGACGAGTTCCCTTTCGTCGAAGGACCAGGTGGAATTTTCATTTTGCGGATCGGGCCCTTCGCTCGCAGACGAGCTCAGGACAGGTGGCCGCATTTTGACGAAGCGCGGGGTGGCGCCGGAGAGGATCGCGTCGGGACCGTAATTTTCGTAGAAAGGTTCGAAGACGACGATTTCATCGCCGGGATTGATGATGGCCATCATGGCGGACATCATGGCTTCGGTGGAGCCGCAGCAGATGGTGATTTCGCGCTCGGGGTCGTAGGTGGCGTGCTGGGTGCGTGCGAATTTTTCGACGACGGCGTCGCGCAGGGGCTTGGCGCCCCAGGTGATGGCGTACTGGTTGATGTCGTCGGAGATGGCCTGGCGGGCGGCTTCTTTTATTTCTTCGGGGGCGGCGAAATCGGGGAAACCCTGGGAGAGATTGACGGCGTTGTGCTTCATGGCCAGGCGGGTCATTTCGCGGATGACGGATTCGGTGAATTGCTCGGCTTTGGCGGAGAGCATGCGTCGGGCGATGTGGGTGATGTTGGTTTCGGGAGCGGACATTGGAAGATTGTAGCAAAGGTTGGGAAGTTTCTTGGTTGGTGACAAGAAAGAGAAAGAATTAACGCAGAGGGCGCCCTTCGCAAAAACCGCTCAGGGCAAGCAGAGGCGCTGAGGGCGCAGAGAAGAGGAAGAGAAAGAATTTAACACAGAGAGCACAGAGGGCCACAGAGTTCACAGAGAAGAGCGGCCCGCCGCGGACGGCGGGCCCTACAAGAAAATGCAAAGATGCCCGCCTCAGAAGGCGGCCGCTACAAATGCGGATGGTTAGCGGGATTGGGCGGAGAGGAAGCGGGTGGGGCGCGGGGTGGCGGCGGAGACGGTGGATTTGGGAGTTTCGCCATAGAGGGCGCGGTACATGTCGGTGTTGCGGAGGACGATCTGGACGTACTCGCGGGTTTCGGTGAAGGGGATGGATTCGACGAGTTCGGGAACTTCGTCGTAGGTGCGCTCGGATTTCCAGAGAGCGATGCGATCTTCGCCGGCGTTGTAAGCGGCAGCGGCGTATTCGGGTCCGCCGGTGGCGCGGGTGAGATTGGCGATATAGAGCATGCCGAGCTGGATGTTGATTTCGGGATCGAAGAGTGAATTTTTTGTGAAGCGGATCTTGCGTTCCTTGGCCAGCAGGCGGCCGGTCTTGGGGAGTATCTGCATCAAGCCGACAGCGTTGGCGTGGGAGACGGCGTCGGCCTGGAAGGTGGATTCCTGGCGGATCAGGCCGGCGGCAAACATGGGATCGAAATTGTTGCGCTCGGCTTCGCGGCGGATGGACGCTTCGTAGGGGAACGGAAACAATACTTTCCAAACGCTGGAAGGAACTTCGGAGAGTTTGCGGGAGTCGAAATTCGGGACCGCGAGGCGGCCGTAGGCCATGCCAGTGGCGAAATGGCCCTGATCGAAGGCGGCTTGCGCGGCTTCGACGAGATAACGCGGCGAAGCGGTTGCGGCGTAGGCGGCTTTCAGTTCGAGTTCGGCGGAAGCGTCGAAGGCGATGGCGCGAAGAGCCTGGGCGCGATTCCAGCGGTCGGCGACGAGGGGCGCGATGGGTTCGTCAAAAGGGCGGAGCGGCGGCGGCGCGGGAACTTCCGCGAGCGCGTCGGCGGGATCGGTGTCGCCGGGAGCGAGTTTGGCGAGGCGCTGATCGGCGGCGTGAGCAAAATACGTGGAGGGGAAACGATCCGTGGCCTTTTCATAGAACGCGCGGGCGCGGGAGGGATTGCCGCTGCGTTCGGCGTTGCGTCCGAGCCAGTAGAGCGCGTTGACGGCGGCGCCGGTCGAGGGATACTTGCGCAAGAAATTGATCATTTTCTCGTCGGCGAAGGGCTGGCGCTGGATGTAGGCGATCCAGGCGATGCGCCATTCGGCGTTCTGGGCATGCCTGCCGGCGGGAAAGCCGTCGAGAACGCGCTGGTAGTAGTTCCCTGCTTTCGCGCGATCGAGTTCGACCCAGTAGTAGTTGCCGGCGGCCATTAAGGAATCTTCGGTCCAGCGGCTCTGGGGATATTGCACGGCGTTCTTTTCGATCGCCGTGAGCATTTCAGTTTCGCGTTTATCAGAGCGCCAGGCTTGTGAGAGATCGTAGAGGCGCTCGGCGTCTGCTTCGGGATTGTTGACGGCAAGTTTCACGAAGAGGCTGGGAGCGGACTTGGGATGTTGGCGGCATTCCGCGGCGCGAACCAAAGCGCGCTGGCGGGTGGGATTGGCGGGGTCTTTCAGAATGGTGGCGAGCTTTTCGTATTCGACGCGGGCTTCGTGCCACTTGTGGGCGTCGAAAAAAATCTGCGCGCGCTGATCT
>DATLVJ010000835.1:0-6115 GCA_035577585.1 Candidatus Limnocylindrales bacterium | reverse complement strand
GTGGCGTTGCCGCCAAGTTGCAGGCCGGCGCTGCCGCCTTCGAGAGCCATCATCGTCGGAGGGCCCCACGGGCCGTTGAAATGATCACCGGCGCGACAAGTCATGACGCCGCGGCCGTAACTGCCGCCGAAGCCGATGGCGAATTTCAGGACGGAGGGAAGAATGACGACGCAGTCGGCCTTGTCCAGGACGTCCTGCGGAATGCTATCGGGAGCGTTGAGGATTTCCTGAAGGACTTTGCCGGCATTCTCGACGCGGCTTTCTTCTTTGTCTTCTTTTTCCTGCTTGTCCTGAGGGATTACCGGGAGCGCGAGCAGGGAGAGCAAGGGAATGCCCAGCCAGATTTTCTTCATGAATCCTCCTGAGGGATAGGGTAGCTCAAACAAAGTGTAACCAAGTATGCGCTGAATACGCGGGCGGAGCTTGCGATGGAAACCAGCCCGTGGGTTTCTTTTTTCATACCGTTTATTCGATGGAGTGGCAAGCAAAAAGGATGATGAAAATTTTGAGGGGTTCAGGGCTCGAGCGAAGAGGTGTAGGCGGCGATGTCGATGATGTCGTAGATGGAAAGGTTGGCTACGACGGGCTTCATGGGAGCGAGGTTGGCGCCATTGCGGGCGCCGCTCTGCATGTCGTAGAGCTGGCGGACGATGTAGCTGGGGGAGCGTCCGGCGATGGAGGGAACGAATTTGAGGCCCTTGAGATTGGGGCCGTGGCAGGTGGCGCAGATGATGGTTTTACCGTTTGCGCCGGCGGTGACAAGGGCTTTGCCGCGCTTGAGGCTTCCGGGAGGGACGTAGGCGAGGAAGCCGGAGGAATCGTCGCGAAGTTCGGTGCGCTGGAGATTTTCCGGAGTTTCGATGATGCGATCGCCGATGGATTCCATTTCGTGGGGAGTGGAGACGACGAGCATCCAGCCGGCGACGGTAGTTTTGGGAACGAACTTGGCTTCGACGACGCGGATCCAGGGCTTGGGTTTAAGCGCGGAGAAGAAGTTGGCGGCGACCTGGATTTCCTCGTCGTTAGCCTTTGCGGCGACGCTGATCATGTTGCTGACAGGTTTCAAATCGGGATCGGAGCTTTTGCGAGCGCCACTTTTGAAGTCGGCGAGTTGCTGGAGGATGTACGCAGCGGAAAGGCCCGCGAGGCTGGAGTTTTCCGGGCGGCCCTGGCCGTTGGGGAGGTGGCAGTAGCCGCAGGCGAAGACGTCGGGCTGTCGGCCGTGAGAGACGATGGCAGGCATGGCGGGATGATTGCCGGGATGCCAGTCAGGGACGTTGAAGAAGTCGTGGACTTGGGGAAGGGTGAAGGACAGCTTGCTGCCAGGAACACGGAGCGGCGCGGTTTCGTCTGGCTTCGTGGAAAGGTCGGAAGGCGGAGCGGGAGGGTTGACAGCGAACGCCCAGTAGGGCGGAGGGTCGAGGGGCGCATGAGATATGGAGGATGGCGTCTGGCCGGAGCCTGCGCTGGCGAGAAGGATTGCACCGGCAGAAATGGTTGCGATGGCGAAAGGCAGCCAGAAGCGGCGGCGGGGAAGAATTGATTGCGCCGGGAAATTAATTGCTGGCCTCATTTCTGGACATGGAAGTTTCCGATGGGAATCATTAAAGCATAGTTGGAGTTAACGACTGGGCGCGAGATTCTCGAGTCCGGGGAAGGACGAGGTTTCGACGACGGTACGTTCGGGCGGGAGAGATTGGGAGTCGAGAGCACGGGTAAGGAGACGGAGAGCGATCTCCATGGTTACGGATGTAATGACAGCTGCGGTGAGGACGTGGGATTCGACGAGAGGCTTCACCTGGTTGGCGACGCCGATGCCGAGGAAGGGCAGATCGAGCCAGCGTTTCTGCTGTTCGAGATCGCCCATGCTCTGAAAGGCATTTCTGGCGCCGATGGCGAGTTCGTGGGTCTGGCCGGCGACGAGATTATATTTGTCCGCGCGGGAAGTGGCGAGGCGGAGCCAGGCATCGACGCTCTGTTGGGCGCTCGACTCGCTCCATTTGCTGCGGAGAACGGTAAGCTGCACGTTGCGGGGGCGGGCGCTTTCCACCCCTTC
This sequence comes from Candidatus Limnocylindrales bacterium, assembly GCA_035577585.1. Lineage (GTDB taxonomy): Bacteria > Acidobacteriota > Terriglobia > Acidiferrales > UBA7541 > Acidiferrum. The sequence continues at coordinate 4,059 of DATLVJ010000835.1, read as the reverse complement.
AAAGCGCTGGGTGGCAACGGAGCTCATGCTGGGGCCGGCCAAGTATAAGGCGGAGCCGCCCTCAGGAAGGAGGGCCGCGAGCTGCTTGCCCTGGAGGCGGCCGATTTCGAATTGGCCCTGGGTGACGATGAAGATGGGAACGCGTGAGTTCTTGCGGAGTTGCGCGACGTAGTCGACGTCGCTGTTGGTGATGACCCAGCCAATGTTCTGGGCGACGGCGGCTTCGGCGACGCGGCGAAGGCCGCTGGATGTGACGGGTTCGACGAGGAAGGCGCTGGGAGGGGCATCGGAGCGCGACTGAATGATTTCGAGGAGTTGCTGGCTTTGGGTAATGGAGTCGTCGTTGGCGAGGAGAATGCTGAGATCGAGGCCCAGTTTCGCGCCAGAGGCCTTGGCGGCGAGCGCTTGCTCGTGCTGATAGGCGTTGTCATTGGGCAGGGATACCACGACGCGCAGTCGTTTGTTCAAGCAATCCTCCGGGCGGTGAATATGGACAGTATAAGACGTCTGATTTTGTGTAAGAAGGATGCGAGGCGAAGGCTGCGCGAAACAATTAATGGCGCATCGCGGACAGTTCGGGAAATGTTGCTAGTGGCAGAGATCAGCAGGATCGGCAGGCGCCGATCAACGTTACGGCTGTGGGGAAAAATGGGGAAGAGAGGAGAGAAAAGAATAACGCGGAGTTCGCCGAGAGCGCAGAGTTCGCAGAGCGGAGACGAGAAGAGCGGCCCGCCCCGTAAAGTCAATCGGGATGCAAAATGAGCACCTCGGAAGAACGGGCCCTACAATGGCAGGAGGGGAGGGTTAGACGGGGAGGGTTTCGGGGAGGGGCTTGGGTTTGGATTTGAGAAGGGGCGCGGGGAGCGGGGAATCCTTTAGGGATTCGCCGACCTGGCCGACCAGAGATTCGCGGGAGAAAGGCTTTTGGAGGAAGAAGGCATCTTGAAGGAAATCGTCGCCGGGTGCGGATTTTTCGAGGTAGCCGGTCATGAAGACGATCTTGAGGTGGGGAAGAAGAGTTTTGAGGCGCTTGGCGAGAGCGGGGCCGCGCATTTTCGGCATGACGATGTCAGTGAGGACGACGTTGATGGAATTGCCGAATCGCTTCACGATGTCGAGGGCTTCCAGGCCGTCTTCGGCGGTGAGGACACTGTAGCCGGCGGAATTAAGGAATTCACAGGCAAGTTCGCGGACTTCGCGCTCGTCTTCGACGACGAGAACGGTTTTGCGGCCAACGATGGTTTCGGGTACGACAGGAAATTGCGGAAGCGTCTCGATCTGCTCGAATGTTTGAGGCAGGTAAACTTTGAAACGCGCGCCGCTGCCCGGAGCTGAATCGACCTGGATGAAGCCGCCGCTCTGTTTGACGATGCCGTAGACGGTGGCGAGGCCGAGGCCGGTGCCTTTGCCGGGCTCCTTGGTGGTGAAGAAAGGCTCAAAGATGCGGGCCTTGGTGGCGGCGTCCATGCCGGTGCCGGTGTCGGAGACCGAGAGGACGACGTAATCTCCGAATTCAACAGCTGAATGCAGATGGGCGTTGTCGTGATCAACGAAGAGGTTTTGTGTTTCGATGGTGAGTTTGCCGCCGAGAGGCATGGCGTCGCTGGCATTGACGGTGAGATTGAGAAGGACTTGCTCGAGCTGGTTGGGATCGGCTTTGACGCGGCCGAGGGAATCGCCGAGGCGCAGACTGAATTCGATGTCTTCCCGAATCAGGCGACGAAGGAGCTTGCCCATGTCGGCGATGAGTTCGTTGAGGTCGAGGACTTTGGGCTGAAGGACCTGCATGCGGCTGAAAGCGAGCATCTGGCGGGTGAGGGAAGCGGCGCGGTCAGAGGTTTTGCGGATTTGTTGGGAGCTGCGGTAGAGAGGATCTTCGGGTTGCAGGCGGTCAAGGAGCAGGTCGCTGTGGCCGCGGATTACAGTGAGAAGATTATTGAAGTCGTGGGCGACGCCACCGGCCATGCGGCCGAGAGCTTCCATTTTCTGGGCCTGCCGGAGTTGGCCTTCGAGCTGTTCGCGCTGGGTTTCGTTGCGCTCGAGAGTGTCGCGCATCCCGTCGAAGGCGCGGGTTAATTCCGACAATTCATCGTGGCCGCTGGCTTCGAGGGGATATTCCATGTCTCCCCGCGCGAGAGCGTGCACGCCTTTGACGAGGGAGTCGAGAGGGCGGGTGACCGTGTCGGAGATCAGGAAAATCAGTACCGCGCCGGCGATGATGGCCATCAATCCCAGGCCGAGAAGGAGACGATTGAGGCGCTCCAGATAAGCGTCGGCTTCGCGGTGGGATTTGAGGACGATGATGTCGGCGACGGGTTGCAGCCCCGGGGCCAGTTCGAGGGCGCTGGCGTGAAACCGCTCGTTGCCGAGAGCCAATTCGGTGGGAACAAACTGGTAGGGGAAGACGCGGGAGAATTCCGCTTCCTTGAGCAAGGGAAGCGTGCTGACGGCAACTTTGCCGGCTTCACGGAAGATGATGTCGCTGGAGGTGATGCGGGAAAGATCGGCGGCGGCCCGAGTGCTGATCAGGCGGCCGACGACGACAAAGCCGAGAAGATTTTTTCGCGAGGAGTTGTCATAGAAGGGCTGAAGGACCACCTGATAGAGGTTGGTGCCGGTAAACCACCAGCTGGAAGTTTCGCCGCGGCTGATGGAGCGGGAAACCAGTTGCTGGGCGTCGGGAATCGCGAGGGAAGAGGTGCTGGAATGGAGCGCGACGATCTTTGCGGTTTTGCTGACGAGGACAAAAAGATTGCAGTCGTCGGATTGCCAGGGATCTTCGCTGGCGTCGCGGATGGCCGTGGGGTCGCCATTGCGCATGTAGGCGAGAGAGGCAAGCAAATCGGCTTTGCGGCTGAGAGAAGTCAACTGCTGGCGATGGACTGCCTGGACGGTGAGGGTGGCGTTTTGCGAGTCGAGTTCGATCTGGCGCTCAACCTGGGCTTGAGCGTTGCGGCGAACGACGAGGAGAGTAAGACTGGTGAGGGCGGCGGTGAGAAAGATGAAGGAAAAGAGAAGCTTGGTGCGGAGACGAAGGTTACCGGTACCGCGGCGCAGGAGGTCTGCGACCGAACGGCTGGGGAGAAGCCGGGTGCGGAACTGGGTATACGTCACAGGGCGAGTAGAGTACGGAAAAAGGGGAGCTAGTACAAATGGGAAAGAAGTACTGTTTTTTGGGTACGGGGAGTAACTAGTGACTGGGGTGGCAACACGCCAAGTGATTGAATTATGGGGAGTTGGAGCGACCTACCACATTTGGCTATTCGAGGGAGTTAATACGGGAACCCGGGAAGGAGTTGGGTGTCTTCCATTTGCACTGCTCGCAATTTTCTTGGATCCAGATTCAGAAGGCGAAGAACTGTGGGCGCGATCTGGGTGGTTTGCACGGCGGTGTGAATTTCGCGGGCTGCGAATGCGGGATTGCTGACAAGCAGCGGGACGTGCGTGTCGAGATCCTGGAAGCTGCCGTGTTCGGCGATGGCGGAACTGGACGGGTTGGTGTAGATGACGCCGAGTTCAGGTTCGACGACGATGTCGGGTGCGCGGGAATCCATCTTTGGATCGGGAAAAAGAAGGCGGAGAGAAGCGCCGGAATAAATGCGGGAAATGTGCGCGTCGGGTTGGTGAGCGCTGAGGACAGCGACAGCTTCGGGAGTTCTGGAAGGATCCCGGAGCCAGAGGAGGAGGACATCGTCGCCGGAGCATTCGGCGATTAGATCTTTGCCGAGGGAATTGAGAATTCCAGGAATGAGTTTTTGGTCGACTATGCGGACGCGCGTTGGGTCAACGGGTGTTTGACCATGCTTGGCGGTGAGAATGACGACTGTAGAAGAAATGAGATTTTGCGCGCGGAGGGCTTCGAGAATCCTGGCGAGGGACTTATCGGTGTAATCGAGCGCGGAAGCGAGGGCCGCGCTGGGAGTGCCCATGGCATCGAGATAGCCCATGCCGGCGCGCAATTTTTGGCCCACAGTGATGGCCTGGAACGTCATACCGAAAATGGCGGGGACGGGGGCGCTGTGTTCGCCGGCGTGATCCTTGCCGGCGATTTCGTTGAGA
>DATLVJ010000834.1:0-2629 GCA_035577585.1 Candidatus Limnocylindrales bacterium | reverse complement strand
ATAATGTCGCCCACCGAGAGCGCGGCCGGATCAAGATCGAGCGCGACCACCGCGACCACGATGTCGCGGTCCGTTACAATTCCGAGTGGCGTCCGGTGCCCGTCCGCCCGATCGACGACGAGCAGGTCGCCCACATGGTTTTCTCGCATGAGTCGCGCCGCTTCCTGGACGGTAGTGTCCCTGGTTGCGATCATCACTTCACGGATGCAAATATCGCCGATCGGCATAGCATGTTCCTTTCGAGAGATGCTGAATCAACCGCAATCGTCTGGCCAAAGATGCAGTCAGCGAAGCTTTGGCGCGGAAGCCTCCTAATCGATTTCTTGAGAAGTTCGGCCCTGGTATTGCATGGAAAACAATTGGCCAGTGATACTCCGGAAAGAACAACTAATAGAAGTTAGTTAATTCGATCGGAGCAATAGTATGATGCCAGCAAGAGTAGTGCCCACGGAGATGTTTCGTTGGGACGACCTGAAGGCGCTATGCGAGTCGCCTGGCCCATGTATCACCATCGCCCTACCGGCGTTTCATCAGGGCGCGCGGACTCTGCCTTACTCCATTCAACTGAAAGCTTCTGTTCGTACGGCACGCGAAGAGCTCCTGTTCAAACAGATCCCGCAGGAAGATGTGGAAGCGCTCATGAAACCAATCCTTGAGCTAGAGGAGGACCCCGAGATGAGCGTTGGAGGACGAGGCATGGTGATTTTCCGCTCGCCCACGGCGTTCTGCCGGTTTTATCTGCCCGGGCCAGTGGGCGCCCGCACGGTGGTGGGGCGGTATTTCCACGTCGTACCCTTTCTGGACCGACTGTGTACGGATCGGGAGTTCTATATCCTGGGATTGAATCAAAAACATATTCGCCTGCTCCGTTATTTGGATGGTGAGTGTAAAGAAGTACAGCTCCCGCCTGCGGTCCCCAAGAATGTTGAAGAAGCCGGCGCTTTCAACGCCCCCGATCACATGCTTCGCAACCGCTCGGCAGCCGGCAAATCGAGCGGCGCCATGTCCAGTGTCGCGTTTGGCACAGGCTCGGAACGGGAAAAGGGCAACGAACGGCTGCATCACTTCTTCAGTCTTGTGGACAAAGGTCTATCCAACGCCCTCAAAGGAAAGTCTCTGGTGCTCTCCGGCGCCAGATACGAGGTGGCCAGTTATCGCCGGGCGGCATTGTATCCGCACTTATCGCCAGGCGATTTGGGGGGAGATCTCCACACGCTGAGCGTACAGGAGATCGCCCATCTGGCATACCAGAGCGCGCGCATGCAGTCTGCATCGAAAGCCGAAAAACAGCTCCAGCAGCTACGTGAATTGGCTGGCACGCAACGGATTTCCAGCGACATCCGGCAAATCGGAAATGCTGCCGAAGAAGGCCGAATCGCGAGGCTCTTTCTAGCTGAAGGGGCCGAGTTTGGGGCCACATTGGAAGCGCTCGAATCCGAGAGCTCGGAGGATCTGCTGAATACGGCGGCAGTCTTGAGCATCCGCAACGGCGCCGAGATGTTCATGTTGCCGCCGGAGACCATGGGCCCCGAGGCTCCCATCGCCGCGCTCTTCCGTTATTGACGGCCTTCAGAGGATTATTGAGTTTCTGTTAAGGGAATCTTCGCAGCGTGCTGGGTCAATTTCCGCAGGGGAGCACTGTCGGTCCCCTACGCTCTTTAGTTATCGATTGACAGCATTCGACTGGGTAACGGAATTGCACTTGCTGTTGGGTTGGGTGACGACGCTAATAGAATCCGGGCAAGACGCCCGAGGACGTTTGGGAAGGAAGTGATGTCGATGACAGAACCGGCTGCTAGCACCCAGAAACGTAAGCTCGAAGTTCTTACGATCAATAGCGATAAGAAAGACTGTGAGGCGCTTCGATCGATCATGGTGGGACATACAAACTGGATATTTCATTGTGTCCCGAGTCTTTCCAAAGCAGTGCAGTTCCTCGAGAAGAACCTGGTGCCCGTCATCGTTTGTTCCAAGGAATTGCCCGGCGGCGGCACCTGGAAGGACGTACTTGCAGCAGTCCGCCGCTTCCCGAACCCGCCCGACGTGCTGGTCTACACGGCCCAGGCAGATGACAGATTGTGGTTGGAAGTCTTGAGTTCAGGCGGCTACGATCTTTTGCAGGTCCCTTTCAACCGGGACGAAGTATTGCGCCTGATCAGCCTGGCATCCCGCAAATGGTGGGATGACGCCAACGCTTTGAAGCGGCTGCTGGCTACTCTGAAAGCGGCAAGTTAGTCATAACGAAAGGCAACTCTCATGCTTCCTATACAGAAGATCCTGTTCCCCGTGGACTTTTCCGAACGGTGTAGTGCGGCAGCTCATCATGCGGCCGCGATAGCCAGGCATTTTGAAGCCAAGTTGATGGTGCTCCACGTCTTGCAGATTCCTCCGGTCTGGTACGGCGATCTCGCCGCCGCCGAGCTCGAGTTGCTGGTGGACATCGAACAAATCAAGAATGAGCGGCGACATACGCTCGATGCCTACTTGCGGAGTGAATTGCAGAATGTTTCCAAGCTGGAAAGGCTCGTCGAAAACGGCGATCCGGCTCACGTAATTACGGACTACGCGCGCAAAGAACACATGGACTTGATCATGATCCCTACGCACGGACATGGTCCGTTCCGGCGTC
>DATLVJ010000833.1:0-2612 GCA_035577585.1 Candidatus Limnocylindrales bacterium | reverse complement strand
AATGGGCCTGCTCAAAATCCGGCTTCAGTTCGATGGCGCGCCGAAAAGCCGCGATCGCTCCCGTTTTGTCGTCCTTTGCCTTCAGTTCCTTGCCCAAGTTGAATTGCGCTTCGGGATCGTCGGGGGCAAGTTCGGCCGCTTTTCGAAACTCCGTCAACGCACCGGCATGATCACCTTGCCTGCGAAGAATTACACCCAGCATCAGGTGCGCGTTCGCGTAACGCGGATTGGTTTGCAGCGCGCGGCGGAATTCCGCCATGGCGGCTTCTGAATTGCCAAGTTGCGATTCCACCAGTCCCAGCTCAAAGCTGAGCTCCGCCGATGGCTTTGCCGTAAGCGCGCGCCGCAACTCACGTTCCGCGCCATGCGGATCATTCTGCTGCAAGCACACTCGCGCAAGAAGGCGGTGCGCTTCCGTGTTTGCGGGGTTAAGACCCACCGCCACTTTCAATTCCTTGGCCGCCTCCGCGAAATCGCGTAAATCGAAATACACCGCGCCCAGACCGTAGTGCGCCTCCGCCCATTTAGGTTTGAGTTGCGCGGCCGCCTGGAACTCCGGCACGGCCTGCGCGGTGCGCCCGCTGTATTTCAGCGCGAGCGCCAGGTCGAAGTGGGTTACGGCGTCGTTTGGCTCCAAAGCGAGAGCATCGCGGTAGTTCGCGATGGCTTGATCCCACGATTTGGCCTTGGAAAACTCCAGCGCCTGCTTGCGGTACGTTTCCGCGGTCTGAGCGCGAGACGGCCCCGGGCAAAGCACCGCCCAAGCCAATAGCGCAGCCGCCAACAGAATGCCCCGAAGCTGAAATCTCTGCCCTCTGTTGAATCTGTGCGTGACCAATTTGCGGCTGCTTCCGGTGCTTGGAATTGGCGCGCGTCGAACCTCGCGCCGTCCGCCAGGCCACAACTCAACGGTGTGTGGCGAAGTGGGGCCAGGAGCGCTGGAACGCGCCCCGGCTGCACTTGCATTCTACCAGTAGAACTTCGCGCTGACCTGCCCAATACGCGGATCACGCGCGTTTGTGACGACTCCGAACGCTCCCGTATTGTTGATGTCTCCGGAAGGGTTCTTGAACTGCGCATGGTTGAAGATGTTGAAGAATTCGAATCGGAGGTCGAAAGCGAAATTTTCTTTAATTTGTGTTCGCTTCGTTATTCCGAAATCAGTGTTGTTGAAGCCAGGACCGTGGAAGAAGCGTCGGTTGGCGGTGCCAAAAGTCCCCAGAGTTGTGTTCGGTTCAAATGCGCTGGGCAAGAAGGCGCATCCATAGTCAGTTTGGCTCGGATCATCCGCAGTGGGATCGTAGGAGGGGCAAGTCGTATTCTGCTTTCGCGGGTCCCACTTGACAACCGGTCCAACTCGATTCGGCATGTCTGTGGCGGAGCTGCCCGACAGCGAGATATCGTCGCTGCCCTGGTTCAACTGGATGGGGAAGCCGGTCGAGAACCGCGTGATCCCCTGAATCTGCCAGCCTTGGGTCAAGCGTTTCGGCGCGTTGGCGAAAGCGCGGTCGAACGGAACGGCCCAGATGTAACTGACGACAAAATTGTGCGTGATGTCGCTCGATGATAGCCCTCGGCTTATCTTGGGATTTTCAAAATTCACCAGATCGTTGAACGCCGAAGAATCGTCCAGGCCTTTAGCAAAGGTATAGGCCGCCAGGAATGTGAAATCTTTGGCCTTGCGCTCTACTGTAATTTGCGCGGCGTTGTAGATCGAATTGGCGCTCGTAAGGGTATTGGTATTGGAGGAGCCGAAGCACACCTGCGCTCCGCCGGGGCAGAAGTTTGGATTTAAGAACGACTGCCGGGTGCTGTAAACGCATCCCGGGACAGGCGTGGTACTGAACGGCTGACCAGGCGCTGGAATACATTGAGCAGTATACGGCGCAAGCTGGAAAACGTCGTTCTCATTGCCGGGTCCGCAACCGGGGGTTCCTCCCGCGCTCACGTCTATGGCCCCTTGCAGCGTGAGTTGCTGGCATACAGCGGCAGAGCCAGGGTTTGCGTCCCTCTGTGTGATCAGGCGGTGACCTTCGGTTCCGACATATGCCACCGTGAGGACGGTCGATTTGCCCAGTTCACGCTGGATGGAGAGATTGAAGTGCTCCGCGTAGGGCAGTTTGTTGTGAATGTCGTAGCCCGGGAAAAAATTGAAGGGCTCGTAAACCGAAAAGTCCAGTGTCTGGTTCGATGGGGCGCCTGGAACTGGCGCCGTGAAAGGGAAACGCTGGTTCAAGGAGGCCCCCGTCGCTCGAATCCGGAATGGTTCTTCAAACAAGACCGAGACGGGTGAGGTCCAATACAGGCCGAAGGGCGCATCCGCCACTTCGTAAAACAGGTTCAGGTCCTCGACCGAAGTGTAATAGAGACCGTAGGACGCCCGGATGCTGGATTTGCCCGGGCCGCCAAATATTTTCCCGAGTATGCCGTCGGAAAATCCTGGCGAATACGCCAAACCGAGCCGTGGACCGAAGTTGTTGTATTTCGTCGGGGCGAGGGTCTTGGGAATTCCGGGGTCGCCCGGGAATACCAAGCCGGTGGGAGAAAGCGGGAAAGTGGTCGACTGAAGGTCTTTAACGAAGGTTTGAATTTTCCCCTGCGTGTCGTACCAC
>DATLVJ010000832.1:0-7019 GCA_035577585.1 Candidatus Limnocylindrales bacterium | reverse complement strand
CGAGAAGTATCGTCGCCGAGTAGCTGAGGATGTTAGCAGTGAGCAGTCCCTTGGAAAACAGATGTGGGTTGCGTTTCATCCAAGCCCCTTCCAGCGAACCGGGCGTCCAGAAACCAGGCCGTTGGCCAAGAATAAATCGGGAACCATGATTTTAACTGGTTGACCTGAAAATTGAAGCCCTTTCGTTAACGCACCCGGCGCGGCAGACGAAAGCGCAGGGATGAACACGATTCGTACAACTGCCGACCCGAGGGCTAGCGAGATACCAGCCGGAGGGCTGACGCATCCAATAGATGTACCGCTACGTTGAAAAGTTGCGGTTTTTGAAGAACTTGAGGAGACCATGGCGGAGCGTTCACGGCTCGCAAGCACGCCACTTTCGATTCTGGACCTGGCGCATGTGCGGCAAGGGGGAACCCCTGCCGAAGCGTTTCACAATTCCCTTTCGCTGGCGCGGCACGCGGAGGCATTGGGTTACAAGAGGTTTTGGCTGGCGGAGCACCACAACATTCAAGGCGTGGCGTGCTCGGCTACCTCCGTGCTGATCGGTCACGTGGCAAGCGGAACATCGAAAATTCGAGTGGGCTCCGGCGGCATCATGCTGCCGAATCATTCACCGCTGGTGATCGCGGAGCAGTTTGGGACGCTGGAATCGCTGTATCCCGGGCGTATTGACCTGGGGCTTGGGCGAGCACCGGGCGGAGACTCGGCGGCGATGCGTGCTCTTCGCGGATCGTTCCATAGCGCCGGCGACGATTTTCCGGAGCAGGTGGAAGAGTTGCGCCGGTATCTGGGGCTGCGATCCGCTTCGCAGCGAGTGCATGCTTATCCAGGCGAAGGGACCAACGTTCCGATTTACCTGCTGGGATCAAGTGATTACAGCGCACGACTCGCTGGAGCGCTCGGTTTGCCGTTTGCGTTCGCTGCACATTTTCAGCCGCAACCCCTGCTGCCGGCCCTGCGGGTTTATCGTTCCACTTTTCGGCCTTCGGAAGTTTTGGAAAAACCGTACGCGATGGTGGGAGTGCCGATCCTGGTTGCGGATACGGACGAACGGGCGCAATTTCTGGCGACGACGCCGGTGCAGATGTTTTTGAACCTGATCCGCGGAGTGCCCGGTCCACTGCCACCGCCGTCGAAGCATATAGAGTGGACGGCAGATGAGCGGGAGATGGTGGCGGCAAAGTTTGGAGCGGCGATAGTCGGCGGGCCCGAGCGAGTGGCTGAGCGACTGAAGGCATTTCTGGAAGAGACGCAGCCAGATGAATTAATTGTGGTTTCGAACACCTATGAATTCGAGGACCGGCTGCGCTCCTATGAGCTGCTGGCCGGCCTTAGGCGGCAAGCGGAGGAAAAACCGCGAGGCGCTGCGACCGTAAGAGCTTAGCTGAGCAAGCGTTCAACGAATGGAGTGGACTTTTGCAAGGACTTTGGGGGCAAGCGAGGCGGGCAACGGCGTGTAGCCGTGCTGCTCCGCGCTTTGTTCTCCCATGCTGAGCGCCCACTCCAGGAAATTGGCGAGCGCCCTGGAGCGTTCAGGATCGGCCGATTTCTCCGGCACATAGAGCCAAGTGAAACTTACGATCGGATAGGTGTCGTTGCCCGAAATATTCGTGAGCGAAGCACGAAAATCCGGGGGAATGGATTTTTCGGCGGAGTGGTAAGCCGCGGCGATGCTTGCCTGGGTGGCGCCGATAAACTTTCCAGAAGCATTCTGAACGTGGCCGACGCCGACAGAACTGTCATTTACGGTGAAGCCAAGCTCAATGTAGCCGATCGCTCCTGAGGTGGCTTTCACCTTCTCCATCATGTCCTCTCCGCGATTGGCGCTGATGCCGACTGGCCACGCGGGCGAGGGAGTCTTGCCAATCTGGCTGCGCCATTTCGTGCTGGCCTTGGAAAGATAGTCGGAGAAGATATAGTTGGAACCTTTGCCGTCGGTGCGGTGGACGACGGCGATTTCCAGATTGGGCAGGACCTGCCCGGGATTGAGTTCCTTAAGTTGGGGATCGTCCCAGTTCTTGATGGTTCCCAGAAAAATTTCCGATAAGACGGGGCCGGAGAAGCGAAGATTTCCCCGCACGCCGGGAACATGATAAATCGGGACGATGGCGACAAGAACCGTGGGAATGTGCAGGATGGGATTTTTCGTGGATTTCAATTGTTCGTCGCTCATCGGAACTTCGCCGGCGGCAAAATCGCCGACGCCACGGGAAATGTCCTCGATTCCCTTCACGGTGCCGGTGCTGAGATAGCGGATCTGCACGCCGGAGCTGAGCTTATTATATTCTTCGACCCAGTGAGAGTAGAGGGGCGTGGGAAGATTCGAACCGCTGCCGACCAGGGCGATGATGTTCTGAGAGTAGGCAGCGACGGTGAAGCAGATCAGATACAGGATAATGGCAGGCCAAACTGCCATCTTGGGCGAAGATGGTGCCATGGGGGCGAACTCCTTTGTTGGAGATGGGCTTGAAGAAAATCGTGACTCCTGGGAGCGTAGCGGGCAATACCGAATCAGAGTTTCGATGCTTATTGATTAACCGCGGCTTTGACGGCGGGACGCCCAACCCGCTAAGATGCGCGGGGTTTTGACGAAGCGGATCTTTGAATTGCACCGGGCACGGAAATGGGCGGAGCGGCGGCTTGGTTCGAAAATCAGTGCATATTGGGGGATAAGCGTGATGCGAGTTCAATTCGCCTGCCTCTGTGCGGGATTGATTCTGGGAAACTCGGCGTTCGCGCAGAAGCCTGGCGGAACGAGCAAGCAGGCCGCGAAAACCACGACCTCGGTGGAGTTGACGAACCTGCTGGACGCCAAAATCAAGGCAGAATGGCAGGCAATCAAGGCCAAGGACCAAAAAGCGTATGGCGATCTGTTGACGGAGGATTTCGTTGGAGTGGAAGCCGATGCCCAGGGAGAGCGCTATAAGTGGAAGGCACTTAGCGAACTGCAGCAGAGTTCGGTGGCGGAGTTTACGCTTTCTTTTCTGAAAGTGACGCCGCTCTGCCAGGACGCGGCGTTTGCGCGCTACGAAGTTTTTATCAAGTTTCCGCCGAAGTCCGCGGTTCCGTTTGAAAAAGTATTGGTGGGCGAAATCTGGGTGAAGCGCGATGGGCAGTGGAAGGCGCTGCACTACCAGGAAACGCGCGTGAAATAATTGATCCCCCGATGGTGCTGCCGCGCCTGACCGCTGAATGAGTTAATCCATTCGCGCATGGCCAGGGGCGGCACCATTCCTTGCTGTCAGATTGCTCACAAATAGATTCGCAGGAACGATTATTCGCAGTCCGGCGGCATGGAAGCGATGGCGTCTTCTGAGCCGCAGGCGCGCTTCTTTTTCGCGGGGGTGAGGCCAGGCCTGGCGTGATTGAGAATCCATAGGCCGTCATTGTTGGTCAAATAAATCAGGCCGCGGCCGGGATCCTGAAGGATGCCGGTGACGCCGGTGAATGTCTGGAGGACCTTGGGGTGCGCTGGATCGCTGAGGTCCAGAATTTTGACGGTTTCGGTGGGACTATCCGAATTTCGAATGATTCCCTTGGAGTTTTTGTCGGGAACTTCTGCAAGGCCGACGTCGGGGCCGACGATTTCAAGTTTGCCGGCGGTGGCGTCGCTGGATTGGGCGCCGTGATTTACCAGGCTGGGAGACACCGGTTTGGAAACATCAATCACGGTAAAGCCCTGCTTCGATGCCTTCTGAACGTACAAATATTGCTTGTCGCCTTTGCTCTGCAAGAGCATTTCGTTTCCCGGCGCTTCTTTCAGGGCCAGGTGAGCGATCACTTTTGCTGGAACTTCGGTGGGCTTGTTATTTGCGAATCCACCGGGCGCGGAGATGAGAACAGCCGCGGCTGAGAGCCCTATAATTGCCGGGGCCAAATGACTTCGGAATAATATTTTGAGAGTGCTACTCATCACTTCCTCCTTGCACTGCGCTTGGCGTGCCTCCGATAGAGCTTTATGCGAATTCCTCAATGTTGTTTCCTATAGGATTAGATGCGTTAAAGCTGGAAACGAAACATATTTCAGGAGACAGGTGATTGGTCCAAGGTGGATGGAGGTGGACGAGTGAAGAGATGATTGTCGAGGAAGATCGAAACGACGTGGCGCTCTTCGCAGATCTCCAGGGGCGAGGGAATCGAACGAAGCAGCCTGATGGCTCCAGGCAACGGCGGCAGGAGCACAAAGAATTCCTTGGACAGGACCTTCGCGGTAATTTGCGAGGGAGTGGAAGGAACCCAGGAAGTTTGCCCGCCACCCGGAATTCGCGGAACACGATTGGCAAGAGCGACGACGAGCGAGAACACACAAAGCCAAATTACCGGGCGAGTAAGGCAAGTTCGGGGGTGCGGGCGCAGAATCAGGAGAGAGGCCATCGGTACCCTTCGAGCTGAAGGCTCCTTATCACACTCATTCTACACCCATGGCCCGGAACGCGAGGGCAAGCCACTCCCCAGCCAATAAATGACGGCGTGGCGGCCGGCTCGCGTTTTCAACGCTGCTCTCAGACTGCGGATTTACTCTTACTGCCTGCCGTAGACGGCGACGCAACCGTTGGCGCTCTGCGTACCGCAGAGGGGGCCAGACTGGGTGGGGACAAAAATCTGGTTGGTGAACTGGTTGACGGCGATGCTGTGGGAGTTGGAGCCGGTGCCCACATTTACGAGCCATTGGCGGGTTCGCGCGTCGATGACGCCCATCACCGGGCCGTTGGGCATGTCGCGGCCGGCGGTGTAATAGCGATTGTCGCCAGGGTTGTACCAGATTTCGTCGACGCCGCCTGTTTGATCGATGGTGGTGACGATTTTATTGCTGCTGCCATCCATAATTGCCATCAGCGGCGGGAACGCGATGCCGTCATGGCCTCCGCAGCCGATCAGGAAGTCGTTGCCCGGCCCCTGAACAATGCTTGTCGGCATGCAATTGAGAATGGGGACGACCGCGATAACGATCGGGCCAGCGGGGTTTCCAATTCGGGGATCAATTTCATCCACGCAGCCGACAGCGACACTGGCTTGAGAGGGGAGGCTCGAAGCGGTGCAATTCGAATTGGTGAGGTAAAAAGTGTTATGAGCCGGATTGAAAGCGCTGCCACCCAAGCCAGCCACCGCGATCTCGCCGATCTGGCCGTTTGCGGGCGTCACGTTGGTATCATTGGTGATGAAGGTGCCGGTATTCGCGTCAACAATGGCGGAGTGATGGCAAGCAACGTCCGCGCCGGCGGGACCCACGGCAGTGCCGGATACGCCGGAGGCAACATTTTCAGAGGGGTCGGGGCACGGAGTTCCGGAAGCTCCCGCAATTCCATCCACCGCAATATCCGCTTGCTCGCTTGGCACGCCGTCGTAGTAGATCTGCCCGAGGATACAGGTGGGATAGTTTTCCCCGCTAATGGTGTTCGTCGCGAAATCAAAGACTCCCGGATTGTAATTCGCCAGCCGGTTGACCGGCGCGCAATAGCCGTGGCCTGCGGGGGTCGTGAAGGGCGGCGCGTAGGTCCTGTTGACAATGTCGGTAACATCAATCAAGGTCACGTAAGGCAGCCCGGGGTCGCCGTTGCTGACGAGCAGGATGTCATGCCCATTTACCGTTCCGTAAGACATTTCGTCGGAGCGATCGTCACCGCAGGTGGGGTCGCTGCCAGCGCCGCCATTCCAAGAGGCGATACACGCGCTGACACCATTCGGCCCGTCAAAATCGGGTGAGGATCCAGTTGGGAATGCGGCAATCACATTGGGCGGGTTGGTGGTTAAATCAAAAGCGACGACAGAAGCGCTGCCGCTTCCCACGAACAGCGTGTTGCCATCGGGCGTTGGCTGCAGGCCATCCGGGCCGGAAAGCGGATTGACGCCATTGGCGCGGGCTGCACAACATTGCGCGCCTGGGAATCCGCCGAAGCCTCCATGGGCTCCGAATCCCGGAAAAAAGGTCGAGAACGAATCAAAGAAGCCGCCGTTTCTGCAGCCAAAACGAGTGAGCACGTTTGTAGTACCCGGAGCATTTGCGTTGCGAACGGCGCCGGCGCCCGTGATGATCGAAGGGATGATGGAGGCTGGATCGGGGTTAAGTGAATCAGGAACCGGCACCTTGGGGCCGATGCAGACACTGTTGTTGTTGCCGGCGTTCGCCACTTCGTTTTGGCCGCCAATCGTGTTTACCGAAAAGTTATTTTTAGCGTCGAGGACGACGATATCGAGGCCCAAGCGGTCGGAGATGTAGTCGAGCTGATGAATGGGATCGAAGAAGCTGATGTCGAAGGAGTTGAAAGGGCCGCCGGGTTCGCCGGTCGGATTGTGCTCTGGCACCGGGATGACATTGATTACGCCGTAAGCGCCGTTCGTGGTGGTGCCGCAGGTCGGACAATAGGGCTGCGAGGCGCAACTGTTCAAGAGAAGCCCGAGAACCAATACGGCCGCCATTTCGATTATCGTTAAGAATTTCGACCTCATCGAAAAACCTCCTCCAGGAATTCCACTCGAATTTTCCGCGCTGTGGCGCTGCTTCCGTTGTCGTGAAGGCTTGCTCGACCTGCCGGCATCTTCGCCGGGTTCAAATCCAGTGCGATGCATCGCTGATCTCCCGCGCCTTAGAAGCGGTATTGCAACCGCTGCTCGAACACGTAGTAGTTCTGCGGCGTAGCGCCGATCGTGCTGGGATCTTTCAAGCGATCGATGCTGATGTTGGACTGGAACCGCACCCAGTAGTTCAAGTACCAGTTCACGCCGAAGCTGAATTCGTCTGTGTGCCGGTTATACGTCGGCACGTTCTGGGGCGTCTGGACATTGTTGAAAAAGATGCCGGGTTCGTTGCCCTGAATTCCGGAATAGCGGAACGCAACTTCCCACGCTCCCCAACCGCGACCTCCGCCGCCGGGAGTTTCCGGACCGAAGACGGGATGCTTGATTCGCGGCGTGCCGTTTTCCGGGCGCCGTTCTCCGGTAAGCAGGTAGGTGGCGGCGGAGTTCCAAGCCTTGAAGCGAACCACGGGCAGATCGGCAAAGCCAAGTCCGCCGAGAGC
>DATLVJ010000831.1:0-2650 GCA_035577585.1 Candidatus Limnocylindrales bacterium | reverse complement strand
TACTTCTCAAATCTTCCCGGCAGATCGAAGATTTCCCCGTAATGGCCGCAAACCCTGCAACGTCCCCTTAAATCAAACTCTGTACCCTTCGGACCCAAAATCATTGCGACTCCCTCCCTGCTCCGTAATAAAGATTCTTGTGTTTTTCGATGCGGAGCCATCGCCACTAAAGATCGTAGGGAAAGGCCTCTGAGGAAATCCGGAGCAGTCCGTTAGGAAATCATAAACGCGGGAAACGGATTATTTCTTAGGCAGGACACGGTCTTTCAAGAGGTTTTTCAGTTCGGACATGAACTCCTGGACATCCTTGAAGTCCATGTACACGCTGGCGAATCGGACATAGGCGACTTTGTCGAGCTTCTTGAGGCGATGCATAATCATTTCGCCGATTTCGGTGGTGGTCAATTCCCTTTCGGTGGCTTCGTGGACCACGCCTTCGATTTCATCCACGATGGATTCGAGCTTCGGCGTGGGAACGGGCCGTTTTTCGCAGGCTTTCAGCAATCCTTGCAAAATTTTCTGGCGCTCGAAGCGTTCGCGGCGGCCGTCCTTCTTGATGACCATGTAGGGAATTTCATCGATGCGTTCGTAGGTGGTGAAGCGGCGCGAACACTTCAAGCATTCGCGGCGGCGGCGAATGGTGTCGCCGGTGCGGCCCTCGCGGGAGTCAATCACCTTGTCATCGAGATGCGCGCAGAATGGGCACTTCACTCGCTGGGTTCTCCTGGGGGCACGAGGATATTACACCATGTAAAGAGAATGTAGGGCTCGCCATCTGAGGCGGGCCGCTGACACAGGACCCAACAACTCAAAGAACGGACGGCCTCAGAAGGCCGTCCCTACAAAATCGGAAAACGGAAAGCGGCGTGAGGCCGTCCCTACGATTGCTTGGCGATCAACTCGGCTTCGATTTGCTCGTCTTCTTGTTCGCGCATTCGCTTCAACTCGCCAAACGACCAACCCTCTCGAATCAAGAGCGGCACGCCGGCAAAGGAACACGACGCGAACGTAACAAGCCAAAGGATCATGGCGGCAGCCACCGCCGGCTCTCTTTCTACTCCATAGAGCTGAGTTAAAGCAACGACTGAAAGCGCCTGCGCGCCACCGCCTACGCCTGGAAGTTGCACGGCGGAGCCGACAGCGCTGAAAACGAGGATGAGTACGGCGTCGGGAAATCTAAGCGTCGCAAGTTTTCCGCTGAAGCTCTGAAGCACAAGTAAGTAGACGCAGGCGACAAGAAGCCAGTGCAACCCGGAATAAATTACAGCCGCGGCGACGTCGCCCCAACTGCGGACAGTCTGCACGCCACGGACGAAGCCGAGGAGGTTGCGCGCCACGCCTGCGCGCCAGCCGTGCCGGGAGAGCCAGCTTTGCATCCGGCGCTCGAGGAGCCCAGAGCCGTGGAGTCGCAAATAGATCAATCCGGAGATTGCGACGATAGCGAACAAAGCAAAAAAACTGCCTGCGGTGCGTGCACCTTTTTCAAATGCCCGACCGGTGCCTTGCGCGTCCAGGTGGCCGGAGGATTCAAAAATGAGGAGGCCGACGGCAGCGAGAACCGCGGTGCTGGCCGCGTCGAGGATGCGTTCGAGCACGTAAATGCCAAAACTGTCCGAGAGAGGGATTTTGTCTTTGCGCGAGATCAGTAGGGGGCGCACGGGTTCAGCCGCACGGCCCAGGATGAATAGCGCGCTGAAGCCGGCAAGGGTCATTCGGTAAATGTTCCAGAAGTTCGCAGCTCCGAGATGGGCCTGAAATTTCTGCCAGCGGATGGCGCGTAAGGCGTAGCAGCCGTATATTCCAACAATGGACAGTGAGAGATACCCCAAATTCGCGCGGCGGACGGCTTCCCAAAGCTTGGCCCCGCTGAACTGGCTGAGATGGAGATTGCCGCGGAAGTGATAAAGCAGGTATCCGGTCACAAGGATACCCACAGCCGCAAATAGCGCTTTCCTCGACTTGAGGGCCATGAGGAAGCAGAGTACGGGG
Source organism: Candidatus Limnocylindrales bacterium (assembly GCA_035577585.1). Lineage (GTDB taxonomy): Bacteria > Acidobacteriota > Terriglobia > Acidiferrales > UBA7541 > Acidiferrum. Next base: position 661 of record DATLVJ010000831.1, on the reverse strand, counting down.
GCGCGAGGGGTGGCGTCAAGCGAGCTTCGGCAATGTGGTTCCAAGAGGTTGTAATAGAAGGAGTTGTAAGTGGAGCCGGGAGCGGGTAAAATGCCAGCCAAACGGTCGGTTGAGACAGCCCTAAGGCGGGAACATTTCCGGTGCATTTTACGTTCCATACATTGGCAGGCCGAAAAGCCCACCTGCGGGTGCTGCCGAAGCAGGTGTCTGGAAGATGGGGCTGAGGAAGCTTGGAGCAGGATGCTCAACTGGTCCAGCAATGTCTCCAGGGCGATGGCTCGGCCTGGGAGGAACTTGTGCGCCGCCATACGCGCCGCATCTATAACATCTGCTACCGGTTCACGGGCAATCGCACGGAAGCCGAAGACCTGTCGCAGGATGTGTTCCTTCGAGTGTACCGGACGCTGGCGAGTTACCGCTCGGCGCACGGAGGATTTGCGACCTGGGCGACCAGCGTGACGCGGAACCTGTTGATTGATCATTATCGAAGGACGAAACGCGATCGCATTACGGATTCGCTGGATGACAAAATGCCGATCGTGGAGAACAAGGAATCGGCGGGGCGGCGGCCGGATGAACAGGCGCTGTTGGGAGAATTGAGCATGCAGGTGCAGAGCGCGCTGACAAGGCTTTCGCCGGAATTGCGCGAGGCGGTGATTTT
>DATLVJ010000830.1:0-7349 GCA_035577585.1 Candidatus Limnocylindrales bacterium | reverse complement strand
TCCGCCCGATGGCTTCCTCCGCGAAGCCGCCGAAATCTGCCGTGAAAACCGCGTCCTCTTCATGGCTGACGAAATCCAATCCGGCCTCGGCCGCACCGGCAAAATGTTCGCCTGCATGCACGAAAGCGTTCAACCGGACATGTTCATCGTCGGTAAAGCACTTGCCGGAGGTTTTTATCCTGTCTCCGCGGTTCTAGCCTCCAGGGAAATCCTCGGCGTCTTTCAACCCGGCGACCACGGCAGCACCTTCGGCGGCAATCCGCTAGCCTGCGCCCTGGCGCGCACAGCACTCCGTATTCTCGTTGAAGAAAAACTGGTGGAACATTCGGCGGACCTCGGGGCGTATTTCCTGCAAAAGTTGCAGGCCCTTCGCAGTTCCGTAATCCATGAAGTTCGAGGCCGCGGCCTCTGGCTCGCCATCGAACTGAATCAGGACGCCCGCCCCAACTGCGAAGCCCTCAAGGATGAAGGCCTCCTCTGCAAGGAAACCCACAACACCATCATCCGCATCGCTCCGCCGCTCGTCATAACTCGCGACGAAATCGACTGGGCCTTCGAGCGCATCGCCAAAGTCCTGGGCTGAATTTCCTGCGTAGCGGCCGTCTTCCGGGGTGCGCAGTTTGCACCCCGGATGGTTTTACGGCGGGGCACACTGCTTACGCCTGGCCGTCAGTCTTTTTTTTCCGAAACTGCAGCAACTTCTTCACTTCCGCAATGGTTTCACCATCACTGCTCTTCACCTCGACACTAAACTCGCGATCAATCTTCTCTTCCATCTTCAATGCCTCGCGAATCTCATCCACCTGCTCCTCCGTGATCCGAAAATGCGCATGAACCGTGCTTCGCCCCGGTCTGCGGAATCGAATCATGGCCGATTTGTCCCAGACAATGTAATCCCGCCCCAGAATCTCAATGAACATCACCATGTAAAACGGATCCGTCATCGAATAAAGCGAACCGCCGTAATGCGTCCCCACATAATTGGCGTTCCACCGCCGCAGTTTCATCTCTACATCAACTTCTTTCCAGTCCGGTTGAATGCGTGTTATGCGGATCCCCGCGCCCATCAGCGGCGGCCACAAATTGAACATCAACCTCAGGTTTTGCTTGAAAAGTCGTTTGAGCAAGGGATCCTCGGCGCAGAAAGCCCGAAGTTCCATCCTGCCACACCTCCGCCGGACCGGCCAGAACGTCCATTGGTTCGCCCCACTCTCCGTAAAAGCACCGCAGGGACGCCCGCGCCCTCACGAGCGTCCCTGCCCACATCGCGGAGCGTTATTACTTCTGTCCCGCAGCCTTTCTCGATGCCTGCGCTGCGTTGTACCGGCTGCGAATTCGCAACTGGTCGTGCCGGGTCGCGTTTTCATCGTCGGTGAACGCTGCATCGCGTTCATCGCGCGGGTTTTTCTCGAAGTTCGCCTTGGCTTGCGCCGTGATGAACGAACCGTCCGGCTGCTTCTGGTGCCAGCGGCCATCCTGCGGGTCAAACCACGAAATGTAACAGCCCGCCGGCACTTCCAGCGCGGACTGCAACTGGTTCAGAAAATCATATGAAGTGCCGGGTGCCGCGTTCAGGTCGTAATATTCCGGCGTGATGAAGTCCGAGAGCGAAACCCCGTTGATCTGGTACGCGAAAACCTCAACGGGGTCTCCCACTTCAACCAGGTATTGCACCTGATGACCGTCGGACGCCGGGTCGATATCTTTATCGCTGATGAGTTTTTTCCCCAGCGGGTCCACCAGCATCTCCAGCAGTTCGTGGCTTGCGGTGATGGTCCAATCCGTCCCGGCTTCAATTTCCGCGAACGGTTTGCCGTGATTGTCGAGGTGTACGCCAAGCCCGGCTTGCGATTGATCCAGAATGCGCATCGGCCAGGCGCCATGGGGCACGGCCTGATTCCGGTCGATCGCGTGCACCAGCGCGCGAACGCCCCATACGGGGGTGAAGTCACGGTCCAACTGCGTCTGTAAAGCCTGTGCTACCGAATCGAGTTGAGCGAGGGTGAGATTCAATTTGGATTGATCCTGAAGGACGACATGCCTGGTTTTCATGTGGATCTCCTCAATGAGGCTGAGCCTCAGGTTGAAATAGGAGTTCACCCTACCCCCGCGTAAGCTGCAAAGCAATACAAAGAACAGTAATAGGACTTTTTCAGAGCGAGTTCCAAACTGGGATGTGGGTGGAAAGTCCGGCCCTTCGGCTGGATCAGGTTAAGGAAACTCCCAATCACGTGCGGAATGAAGGAGTTGCAGCTTAGTCGGCGGCCGGAACGGTGCGGCGCAATTTTGGCGTAGGCTTATCGAAATTCAAAACACTGCTCACGAACTGGCTGAGCGTTCCGCCCAGATGTCCCAGAACGCGCTGCTTCAGCGAACTGTAGTCCTGCGTGCCGCAGAAAAGATCGCTCAGCAGTTGCCGGAACACTGCGTTGCGTTGCAGAAACTGCACCATGCGCGTCGTGACCGAGCAGCCGAGAAACGATCCGCGATAAAAACGCCGAACAATCCGCGCCGCAAATTCCAATTCCAGCGAGAAGGAAGCGCGCACCCGCGATGGATACAGCTCCGGGCAGCCTTCCGCGATCGAGCGCCCCAGCAATTCGCCTGAGCGCATTGCGTAGAACAATCCTTCTCCGGTAAGCGGGTCCACCCATGCCGCGGCGTCGCCGCACATCGCCCAATTCCTGCCGATCACCGCGCGATCCGCCAGCGTGCGCACCTGCGGCGAAGGCAAAACATGGCTGTAAAACTTGGCGTTTTCCGTGGCGAATTTTTCCGCCGCTGCAAACGTATGCAGATGCGAGCGAAGCTCGGTGCTCGTGTGGGCGGCCATGCTTCCGCATATTCCCAGCGAAATGTGATCCGCCCGCGGAAACGACCAGATGTAGCCCTCAAACTCCGGCAGAAACTTGATGATGATCTCTTCGGCTGACTGCGGCACAAAGTAACCCTGCGTCATTTCCAGTTCATCTGCTAAGAGCGCCCGCGTGCCCGGCAGCATCCGGTTGCGCGCGCCCGCGGCAAGCACGATGAAATCCACCGTGCGCCATTCGCCTTCCACGCAATAGCGCGGCTTGTCCGTGGAAGTGTCGATCTGCTGCACGCGGCGGTGATGTATTTCGCAACCCGCTTCACGCGCGCGTTCCAGCAAAAAGCCGTTCAGCACCTGCCGCGAATAAATCACGATGGGATGTTTCAGATCCAGCTTGGCGCGCTGGTTCTCCGCGCTGATGATCTCGACGTGGCGCACAAGCTTTTTCGGATGAGGATTGTCCAGCAGAAAAGGGAAGTGTTCGGTGGCCTTATACGTCAGCCCGCCGCCGCAAGGCTTTTCCCACGCCAGCCGTTCGTCAAAAATAGTTACGGAATTTCCCGCATGCGCGAGTTGTTCCCCGCACATGGCGCCCGAAGGTCCGCCACCGATGATGACAATCTCAGCCATTCGTGCGTTCTTGGTGAACGATCTTTGCGTCTCCGGCTTAGGCGGGACAGGGCATTTCACAGGGCGGCCGGCCGCTCCTAGGACACAGGAAAGAGCACCAGGCAGAATCCCGCTAAGAGTATAGCACCGAAGATTGCGGCGGCTGTCGCGGATGCCGTGCGCTGCCGTACCAATCGTGCACCCAGGCGCATGAACAGAAAGAACAGCGCGAAATAGGGCATCAGCAGCACCAGCAGGATCTGGCCGCTGTGCAGCACAAACGTTCCCAGCACCGGCACCAGCCACGCCAGCAGGATAGCCAGGTAGTCAATCCCAAGCCGTTTTCGGGGCTCTGTCTCCGGGCCGAGCAGAATCTCCAGCGTGTAAAAAAAAACAAACGCCGCGAGGAAAAAGAGCGGGAAACGCTCCCATCGTGGCAACGTGAGCCACGCGCTCGTCACCGTCAGGTCAAACCATCCGGTAACTAGCAGATGCAGAATCAAAGCCCCTGCCGCCGCGCTCAAGACGACACCTGGTTTCGCGGCCAACTTTTTCATGGCGAGTTTTGCATGCGCCAGCAGGAGAATTGCCCCGGTCAGCAGAAAGAAGCTCGCCAGATAGTCGCCCTCAAACAGTCTGAGCACACGCAGTGGAATCACGTAGCGAAGCAGGAAAACCACCGCGGCGGAAGCCAGCACCAGTTCCGCCAGAATTCGAAGCGTCCCAGGCACCAGAGAATCTCCGGCGGCTTCTTCCGGTGCGACTGTCGCCAGTTCTCGCAAAAACGGCCCCGAAAGCAGCAGGATTCCCAGAAATCCAAGCACGCCACCGCCGAGGTAAAGCAAGCTCGGAAGCTGCGCTGCATTCGACAGGTTCAGCACCCGCGCCGCCCATGCTTGCGACATCTTCGCGGCTCCGGGAGAAAACAGCACGCTCACATGCGTTTGCCCGGGCAGCGCATGAAACTGAATCGTCGGGTCCGTATTTCCGGCCACCAGGTCTTCGGCGTTCGCGGCCAATCCCTTTGGTTCAAACTGCCCCGCGGTAATCAAGGTATTCGGTACGACCGCCGGCGGATTCTGAAACAACAATTTCTCCGGCGTCACGCCGTGCTTCGCCTGCATCGGCGCCGGGGAAAAGGCGATCACTCCGGCGGGCCGGAACTCCTGCGCAAGCCGCAGGGCAATCGCTCCCCCCATCGAGTGCCCGGCCAGAATCGTGCGGTCCGGCACAAGCAGACCGCGGGCCGAGAGTCCACGCAGCAAAGAGCGTCCACAGTCCTCGGCCTTCTCCGCGGTAAACGGACCGGGCGTGCGGCCGTGCCCGGGAAGATCCGGCACATAAACGGTCAGCCCGAGTTCCGCAAAGCCCCGCGCCAGATACCGCATGATGTACTTGTTCGCCGCCAGTCCGTGAAACAGCACCACCGCGCCTGCGTTGACCTGTGCGGGAATTTCACGCTTCTGAATGATCGTCATGTCCACTCGGCAAGCGCCGGCCACCGCGTTGACGCGCTTTTCGGTGTAGTTCCTCCCGCCCGTGTAGGTCCACACCCCGCCCAAAACCAGGCACGCAACCCCCGCCAACGCTTGCCAGATCGGTTTGTTTTTCATGCGCCGCGCCCGCCGCGCCAGCGGCCTTCCCGCGCAGCATGATAGAATTGAATTTCACACGGATTCACTTCGGCGCCGTCACAAGCGAGCATGGAGACCCTTTGCACCCCGCGGTTTTGACTCTCGACGAACTCATTCTGCAGTTTGGCCCGGGGAAACGCAACGCCCGCCGCGTGGTCTTCACCAATGGATGCTTCGACCTTTTGCATCCCGGCCACATCCAATTGCTGGAAGCGGCCCGCGCCATGGGAGACGCGCTGGTCGTCGGCATGAATAGCGACGACAGTGTCCGCACTTTGAAAGGCGCCGGGCGTCCCGTAATTCCCGAACAGGAGCGCGCGGAAATACTTGCCAACTTCGAATGTGTGGACGCAGTCGTGATTTTCGACGAACTGACTCCGCAAAAAACCGTGGCCGCACTCTTGCCCGATATTTTGGTGAAAGGCGGCGACTGGCCCGGCAATCAAATCGTTGGGCGCGAAGAAGTGGAAGCAGCCGGGGGAAAAGTGGAGCTGATCGACGTAGTCGAGGGCTATTCAACCACCGAAATCCTCCGCAGGATACGCACGTAGCGGCGACCTTCAGGTCGCCCAGCCCATGTAGTGGCCGACCTTTAGGCTTGCCCACACGAAGGACTGGGTCGGTCAAGTCGATCGAGTTGGATAAACCGAATGTCCAGCCGCGACCGGTGAAGCCTGGCACGGTGGAAAAAGTTTAGCAAGCAGCATGATACTGCCCGCGGTTAGAGAACGATTGGATCGATTGCTGCGCCACCCCTCCGTGGACGGCGCGTTGGGAGAACTACGCGCGGGCGCGGGCCTCGTCGGCCTTTCCGGCCTGCAAGACGTGGCGAAAGCTCTCTCCGCTGCGTACTTTGCCCACGAATTGCGGCGCCCAGCCTTCTTTCTCACCGAAAACAATCGCCGCGCCGAGGATCTCGCCGAAAGCATCCGGTTCTTCAGCCAGATTTTCCCGGGCGCCACCGGCGGCATCGCCGTCCTGCCCGCCTTCGACAACCTGCCGTGGGACTCGCAGGCTCCGCACGCCGACATTCTGGAACGCCGCGCCGCCACTCTCTATCGCCTCGCGAACGGCGAAGTGTCCCTGGTGATCGCCCCGATGGCTTCTGCGTTGTGGCGTTATCAGGACCCTTACGTTTATCTGACACTCGCGCAGATCCTCGCCAAAGATTCCGAACTTTCCCACGAAACTCTCATCAAGCACCTCGGTAGCATCGGCTACGCGCGCACGGAAATGGTGGATCTCCCCGGCCAGTTCGCCGTCCGCGGCGGCATTATCGACGTTTTTTCTCCCGAAGCGCTGCGCCCCGTGCGCATCGAACTCCTCGGCGACACCGTTGAATCTGTCCGCGAATTCGATCCCCGCACCCAGCGCTCCGTTGCTCCCGTGAATAAGACCACCATCCTACCGCTCGCCGAATGGAGCGTCCCCGCGCCCGGCAGCCGCGAAGCCGAAGAGTGGGAGCCGGGCCGCTGGATGGGCGCGACCTCGGAGGCCGGAGGGAGCGCGCTCTTTGAACTCGCGGAAAGTTCGTTGAAGCCGATTGTCTTTCTGGATGAACCGCTGGCGCTGCGCGAAGCCGCAAAAAAATTGCGTGAAGCGGCCACCGAAAATTATGAACGCCACGGCCACGCGAATTCACCGGAAGTGGGGCATTATTTCTGGGGCGAAGCGGACTGGGAACGCGCACTGGTGAAAACGTCCCGCGCGGAACTCGAGCAGCTGAATCTTGCGCAGAACGGCGGCCAGCGGTTTGAGTTGAGTTCGCGGCCCAGCACGCGTTTCCACGGCGACGTGGTTGCCTGCGTCGGCGACGTGAAATCGCAGCTCGCTTCCGGCGGCACCGTCTATCTGACGGCCGCAAGCCTCGGCGAACTGGAACGCTACGCCGACATCTGCCGCGAATACGAAGTTCCTTACGTGCTTGGCGAAACCGAAGAAGCCGCCGCGGGCTTCACCGCTGAAAGCGCCACGGAAAGCGCGGCCCTCGTTCTGGTGCGCGCGCCGTTTGCCCAGGGCGTCTCGTTCCCCGAAGCAAAGGTCACGATTTACGGCAACGCCGACCTGTTCGACGTAACGCCGTCCGTCGAACGCCCCAGCCGCAAGATTCGCACCAGCGGCTTTTTTGCAGATTTCGCGGAACTGAAGCCCGGCGACTACGTCGTTCACGTGGATCACGGCATCGGTCAGTTCGAGGGTTTACGCTTGATCGAATCGGAGGGCCGCCGCGGCGAATTCATGTTGCTCCGCTATGCGGATGACGCGCGCCTCTACGTTCCGCTCGAACGCATGGA
>DATLVJ010000829.1:0-2499 GCA_035577585.1 Candidatus Limnocylindrales bacterium | reverse complement strand
GAGCGTGGGACCAAGGAGCGGGTCGCGAAGATTTTCCGGGAGCGTCAACTCACTGGTTTTTCCAAGGGAAAGCAGGTCCAGCGGTAAAGGAAGTTCCACGGAGAGGCTGGTCCAGTTGCCCGGCCCGTTGCCCTCCCCGCGCTGGCGAACTTCCCCACGGAAAATGACCCTTTTCGCCGGCACCGGTTCTTCCTCGAGCGGCGCTTCCAGCCACACGCCGAATCGTTCGCCACCGGGTTCCATCTGCAACTCCAGCAGTGCCTCGGCAATCCAGGCGCCCCGTCCGGCCCCGGCGCGCGCGGCGCGCACCACCCCGCGAGCCTGGCGCTGCCCATTCCATTTGCCCGGATGATTTCGTGTGAACACGCCAGATTCCTCGGTGCTGCTCACACCGGTCCAATGCATTGGCGGCGCCAAAGCATCCGGTTGCCATCTTGTTGTGGAAAGAGGGGTTACCGAAGGCGGGGAGATTTCAAGTCGAGAATTAGCGGGTTATTTTTCCAATTTGATACTCGCGGCGCGGCTCAGGCGTCCAGGCGCTCGATGTGATACTGCTTCAATTTCCGGTACAGTGTCGTCTTTCCGATGCCAAGCATGCGCGCGGCGGCCTGCTTGTCGCCCCCGGTTTGCCGCAAAGTGCTGAGGATGGCGCGACGTTCCAGCTCGTCGAGAGGGAGCAACTCTTCTTTTTCGGGTGCGCGGTCCGTGGTGGGATATTGCAGGGTCGTCGGCAGGTCGCTCACATGGACATAAGGTCCGCTGCCGAGGGCCACGGCTCGCTCAATCGTGTTTTCCAGTTCCCGCACATTACCGGGCCAGTCGTAGGCCATCAGCCGGCGCATGGCGTCCTCGGTCAGCTCGCGGGTCATTTCGTCTTGCCGCGAGAATTTCTCGAGGAACGAAGTCACCAGCAACGGGATGTCGCTCTTCCTTTCCCGCAGCGGGGGCAGCTTTATCTGCACGACGTTCAGGCGGAAGTAGAGATCCTGTCGGAATGTATTTTGCTTGATTCCCAATTCCAGATCGCGATTGGTGGCCGCAACAACGCGGATGTTGATGGGCCGGCGTTCGGTGGAACCGACGGGCTTGATCTCCCCTTCCTGGAGAGCGCGCAGAAGCTTAGCCTGCATCTCCAGAGACATTTCGCCGATCTCATCCAGCAGCAGGGTGCCGCCATTGGCGGATTCCATCAACCCCTGCTTGGCCTGCATCGCTCCTGTAAACGCTCCGCGCGTGTAGCCGAACAGTTCCGACTCGATCAGGGTTGGCACCAGGGCCGAGCACTCCACCGGCACAAACGGCTTGTCCTTGCGCGGTCCAAGATAGTGGATGCTGCGCGCCACGAGTTCCTTGCCAGTGCCGCTCTCGCCCAGAATCAGGACCGGGTGGTCACGCAGGCTGACTTTTTCGATCAGCCGGTAGACCCGCTCCATGCGCGGGGACATGCCGATCAGTCCTCCAAATCCCGGAAGAGCGCGGACTTGCTCGCGCAGCATGCGGTTCTCCCGCTTCAATTCGACGGCGTGCACCACCTGTTCGAGGCGGGCGCGCAACTCTTCCAGCCGAAACGGTTTGGTGACATAGTCCACGGCTCCCATTCGGGTGGCTTGCACGGCGGAGTCGATGGTTCCATATTGCGTGAGCATCACCACGGCCATGTCTGGAAACAGTAGCGTGACGCGCTTCAGCAATTCCAGTCCGCTGGTCCCGGGCAAGCGCAAATCGGTCAGCAGAATATCCACCGGCGAAACTTCCAGGACTTCCAGGGCTTCTTCCGCGGTGCTGACGTCGAACACTTTCATCCCGGCTTCTTCGGCGATGGACCGGCAGACACCGCGCACGTGCTCATCGTCGTCCACAACCAGCAGGTGGACCGGTGGCAATCCCAGCGCCGCCCGTTCTTCTTTACCGATCGCGAAGACTCCGGCGGACCGTTCAAAGTCCACACTTGCTGCTCGACTCGTGTGCGTACCCGCCATACTGCCTCATCTCTGGGAATTGCCCATTCATCTCATCGGGCGGAGATGGTGACGAAGAGGCTGGAGGAATTCCCGTTCCGGGAAACTACAACTCTCTTCTATTTCAATATGGCTCTATTGTCAAGTATGTAATTATCCGAAAGAGATATTCTGCAACTCTGTACCACTATGGAACAGGGCTGAACGGGAACGTAACTAAACGCTAATAATCCGGCTGTTTCTCCGAGCGTTCTTACCCTGCCTAGATTTCGAGATTGGCGTTCGCTCAGGTGGCGCCGTTCCCAGGAAAATCCAATACAAAAAAAGAACGGGCGGTTTTGGCCGCCCGTTCCGTCTGCCTAAAACTACTTTTCTTGATCCGGTCAGGGTTTGGTGGTTTTCTTCGGGGCCGGCTTGGCGGCTGGCTTGGCAGCCGGCTTTCCGGTTTTCTTGCCTTCCTCGGCGCCGCGGCGAATCAGGGTCGTGGCATCCTCGGCGTTGAACGGCAATCCGCGTACACCCTGTTCACCCGTAGTGCTCA
>DATLVJ010000828.1:0-2438 GCA_035577585.1 Candidatus Limnocylindrales bacterium | reverse complement strand
TTCCAAAATCCCACACAAACAAATTCAATCCGTCCTCCAGCACTTCCGTCAGCACATATTCTCCTGGCGGCAAAGGCTGGCTTAGCGTAAAACGGTAAACATTGGGCGCCACGTCCCATCTCTGCATCGAAATTACGTTGATGTTCTCGCTGACCGACTGGCCAAAGAGCAAGTTGACGGATTCAAGTACCCTGCTATTTCGCCCCACTTTGGTTTTCACCAATTCCACGTCCGGCCCGTTCTCACCCGCCCGCCGGCTCCTCTGAATCGAGCTGGTCAATTCCGGATCAAGTGGCGCTTCTCGCAGGTAAAATTCCGGCGCGTTCGTCCTCAGCCGCACCAGGGCGTGCGACCCCGGCATGACGATCGTCTGCTTTCCTGGCACGGCATGCACGGGTGACAGCACGTCCGCGATTGCCCGCTTCTTGTCCGTTTTCTTCTCCGCTCCCGCTTGGTCCAGTATCCGGATCACTTTTCCTTCCACAACAAACATTCCCTCACCCGACGGCAGAAACACCCCATCGCCAACCCGCAAACTGGCGTCCACGTCCGCCACGTTGTCCATCCGCCGCGCCTCTTCCTGCTTGTGCACCTTCTCTACCAGCTCCTTGGACTCTTTGGCCATTTCCTCTTCCGCCTTGGCGGTTGCGCTCCAATCCACCATCGATGCCGGCAGCTCCTCCCATACCCCTCGCTCCATGCTGTAATACCGCACGTGCTCGCCGTTACGCTGGTATTCCCGCACCACTTGATAGCTGCCGTCGGTCAGCGTGAGCCTTAATCCGCGGGGGTAGACTGCGCTCTTTTTATCCGTGTTGGTGGTTTTCGACTCCTGGGTTTGGGTCGCCGCAGGCAGGCTGGAATGTTCGAAGACCAACAGGCAGGAACTTATTAGGAAGCAGGGTAGGAGAAGGTCTTTGGTGGATCGGCGAGCCATGAAGACTCCGGATAGCGCGTCCGTATCAAGTCAGACGCTCTATCTGTATGCAGGATAGCTCGGGCCCGTGGAGAACGGCAAGGCAGCTTGGCTTGCAGGGTACCTGAAACCATGGCCCACGACCAGGGGGCGGAGATCCCCCGAAGTCGAGCACGGCGCAGCTAGTGGGAGCAGCGCGGGAACAGCGTAACCAGAACCATCAGGTCCGACAACGTGAACAGCCATTGGTCGGCCTGTGCGCCAGCCGCTTCCGCAGCCCGCGCGATCATCCCAAGATGACGGCTCTTCGCGAAATTGTGCACATGCTCTACGCAGATGCCGGTCAAGCTGGCCACCTCTGCGTCGGTGAAAATCTTCTGACTCGATTTGACGGTAACCACGGGTTGCCTCACGTTCTCTCCATCCCTAACCGCCACTCACCTGATGTGATGCTGATCGCAGGTTAGAGGATGCAAAGCACAAGAGCAATAGTCGTTCCGTTTGCCCACGGTAAAACTTCTTCACTAGTACTTTTTCATTTAGCTGTGGAAATGCCGCATTTTCGCGGCTTTTCAGCAATTTTGCGGTACGGGTACCGGTAAAAAAGAGCAGGCGGGAATATGCAAAAACATACCGGCGTGGCGAATTTCCTACAACTTTCGGGAAAGTTTCGCCTCAATTTCGCGGATCTGCTTTGTGTGCCGAACCTGATGCGCTGCAATCATTTCCATCCATTCATAAGCGTTCAGCATCCCCAGAAACGGATGCCGCCAGCAATACGCGCTTAAATCCCGCCGTTCCGTTTCCGAAATAAACGCCAGTGTTCGCTCGCGCATTCCTCGCAGCCCCGCCAGCATGGCCTCTTTTTCCCCTAGCAGGCTCTCATCCATCGGCACCGGCGATTTTCGGTGAATCACCCGCGCCTCCACCAGCCACAGTGGCAGGTGCAGCCGCTTCGGGAAGGGAATTGCCAGCGCGGATTTTTGTGTCAACTGGTCGACTCGGGAGACGACGCCGCGTTCCACAACCACGAGATGTGCCACCAGTTCCGCCGCTGACCATTCATCCTGCGCAGGGCAGTTCCCCCACTTCTCCGCGGGAATCGAATCCGCCGCGCGAAAAAATGCGAATTGCGCGCGCGCAAGCTTTTCACGAATCGGCTGGAGAGTCGGCAAGCTCATACTGTAGCCCAGCAGTTAGGTCTATTTCTCTTCATTCTTCCGTGTAGCGCTGGTCTTTTAAGCCAGCTCTTCAGTGTTGCTAGTTGAAGGGGAACGACCTAAACCGTCGCGCCGCCAGCCTCTTCAAACGCATGCGCCAACTGCAACACCCGGGCTTCCCCAAACGCCGGCCCAAAAATCTGCAATCCCACCGGCAATTTTCTGCATATCCGCCCGCAGGGTACCGAAATCCCGGGTATGCCTGCCAACGACCCCGCAACCGTATAAATATCAGCAAGATACATCTGCAGGGGGTCGTTCGTCCGCTCCCCCAGATTGAACGGCGGCACCGGGGAAGTCGG
>DATLVJ010000827.1:0-10962 GCA_035577585.1 Candidatus Limnocylindrales bacterium | reverse complement strand
TCGCCCCGCGCGGCAGCGATGCCCGCTTTTAGTGCGGCTCCGTAACCCCGCTCGGCAACCCGGAGCACACGGGCTCCGTTGAATTCGGCAATTTCGATGGAGCCGTCCGTCGAACCGTTGTCCGCCACGATCACTTCGCCGCGGAGTCCCGCATTGCGAAAGGAAGAGATCGCTTTTTCGACGCAGAAGGCGAGCGAGTTGGCTTCATTCAGGCAGGGAATGACGACGGAAACGTCCAGGCGGGTCTCATCTTGAGGAGCTCTGTCGGCGTCCTCTTTGGGTGGGAATTGTGCTTGAGCGTCAGGCATCATGTTCGATTTAACCGTGGGTGTATACTCACGCACCCAGGCAGATTTGCGCTTTCCGGCTGCGTGAATCACGAAATTCTTGCGAGTTCACCCCGTTCCTCAATATAGCACGGTGAAACCGCGGGAGAATCCTGAGCGGCGCAAGATTCTGGGTTCCTGTTGCACAGGAAAAGTTGGCTCAATGCAAAACGCGGCGTGCCGCCACACGGCATGCTTCTTGTTGCGAACTTTAAATACAGGTATCTTAGTTTGGCCCGCCAAAACTGGATTTCCGGCGCATCCGTTTGAAGCTGTCAGTGTCGCTGGAGAAGAGGACTCGCACTACTGATGCCCGCTGGAAATCGTCTCTCGGTTGCGATTCCCGTCCACAATGAGGTGTCTGTTTTGCCGGAGCTTCTGCTGCGGCTGCGGAACGTGCTCGACGAATTGCCGGGTGGTCCTCACGAAATCGTTATCGTGGACGATGGGAGCACCGATCGAACCTTTGAGATGCTCTGCGAGGCCGCGCGCGACGATGCCCGGATTATGGTGATTTCGCTTTCTCGGAACTTTGGGCACCAGGCCGCGATATCGGCAGCGCTGGATCATGCGCCGGGCGATGCCGTGGTGATCATGGACGGCGATTTGCAGGACGTCCCGGAGGTGATCCCGCGATTTGTGGAGAAATTCGAGGAGGGCTTTGATGTCGTTTACGCACAACGAGTGCGCCGGAAAGAACCTCTGCCGCTGCGCATCTGCTACTTCGCGTTTTACCGGATGATGGCGAGGCTTTCGGATATTCGGCTACCGTTGGATTCGGGCGACTTTGGGCTGATGTCGCGGCGGGTGGTAGACCACGTCCGCCGCATGCCGGAGCATCACCGGTATCTTCGCGGTATGCGCAGTTGGGTGGGATTCCGGCAGATCGGGATTCCGGTGGAACGCGCGGAGCGCCACTCCGGCAAAAGCAAATACAGCCTGATGCGGCTGCTGAAACTTGCCGCCGACGGAATTTTCGCATTTTCCATCGTGCCGATCCGCGCGGCGGCGCTCATCGGGGCGACGGTGATGTTCCTCTCCTTTCTGTATGTATGCTATGCCATATACGCAAAGATGTTTCTGCATCAGTCCCCACAAGGGTTCACCGCGCTGTTGGTGGCAATCACGTTTTTGTCCGGCATTATGTTTTTTTTCATCGGAATCATTGGAGAATACGTCGGCCGTATCTACGAGGAGACCAAGGCTCGCCCCCAATACATCATTGGACGAATCGTGGGGAAAAGCGTGACGCAGAGGGAGTCAAATCTAGAAGGCGTGACGGTGCAACAATCGCTAGAGAGAAAATTTCGGCGATAGTACGGCGATCCGCTCTTATGCCTCCGGTAAACTCAAATACGGAATCAGTCGAATTGTCAAAGGTGGACTATCTGTCCCCGGCGGCAGAAGTCAGTATGTCTGAGCGGTGGTTTGAAATCGCCTCAACCAACCATTTCTGGGTCCGGCGACGATTTGAAGTACTTCAGCATTTGTGCAGCGAAGTCGTATCGGGCGCAAGAGAAATGGCGGAAATTGGCTGTGGTCATGGGTTGCTGCAGCGGCAGATCGAAGATGTGTACGGAAAAGAGGTAACTGGTTTTGACTTGAACGAATATGGCTTGAAGCACAATGTGAGCCGCATCAGCCGCGTCTCCTGTTACGACATTCGTCAAAGGAACGAGGAATTTCGAGACAAATTCGACCTGATTCTGCTTTTTGATGTACTGGAACACATTGAGGACGAAGATGGATTCCTGAACGCACTCTTATTCCATCTGGCACCCCAGGGGAAATTGATCCTGAATGTTCCCGCGGGGCGATGGGCTTATTCAGCGTACGATGTTGCAGCGGGCCACGTGCGACGATATGCCATCGGTGATTTGGTGGCAGTGACCAGGCGCAACAGACTCAGGATACTGGATTGGACCTACTGGGGGTTGCCACTCACTCCAACGCTGATGCTTCGAAAGCTGTTGCTGATGGGAGGGCGCGATCAAAGGAGGATCATCACGTCGGGATTTGATTCAAGGTCGCCGTGGATCAATAAAGCGCTGGGAGATCTCGCCCGTCTTGAACGGATCCCACAGAAATTGCTGGGGACTTCATTGATGGCGGTGAGTGCTTTCTCCACGCAGGAGGCCAGGAAGATTGCTTCATAGAGGAAGCCTATGAGTGAGACCGAGCGAGCGGAAGCAGTTGCCGCATTCGTTGGAAATTTTCCTATCACCATTCTCGTTCCAGTCTTCAACGACTGGAATGTCGCCGATCTATTGATCGATGGACTTGACAAGGTATTTAGAGAGGCAGGATTGATAGGAGAAGTGGTGTTTGTCGACGACGGGTCGCTAGAGGGTACATTAAAAGACATTCCCTCAACTCGTCCAAAAAACCTAGTCCGGATTCGAGTATTGGAATTGAGAAAGAATATGGGACACCAGCGGGCACTGTGCGTCGGATTGGTTTATCTCCAAGAGAGTAATATGGAGGGAGCAGTGCTTGTGATGGACGCTGATGGAGAAGATTCACCCTCGGCGATTCCGCAACTCCTCGAAAAGTATCGGCAGGAAGGTCAACGCAAAGTGGTCTTCGCAGAGCGGGGGCGTCGCGCGGAAGGAATTTTGTTTCGGGTATTTTACCAAATGTATAGGATGATCCACCGACTCCTGGTGGGATTCGATATACGGGTGGGGAATTTTAGCATTCTTGCCTCATCGCACTTAAATCGGCTCGTGGTGTCTTCTGACCTTTGGAATCATTACGCGGCAGCAATTATTAAATCGCGAGTACCTTCTGTCACAGTGCGATTGGACCGGGCCAAACGGTTGTCTGGAAGCTCGAGCATGAATTTCGTCGGTTTGGTAACCCATGGTTTGAGCGCCATGTCCGTATTTGGGGATATTGTGGGGACGCGTTTATTGCTGGTGTTCAGTGGAGTCGGAGTACTTGCGATGACGCTGATCGCCGTGACTGTGGGTGTGCGGCTGGCTACGCACCTGGCGATCCCGGGGTGGGCCACCTACACAGCTGGTTTGCTCCTGTTGCTGTTATTTCAGAGCCTAACCCTCGCGCTGGTGTTCACATTTGTGGTGCTCAGCAGCCGGGGACAATCCAATTTCGTACCGATGAGGGATTGCCCGGTTTACATCCGGAAGATAACCACGGTGTATGAACGGCACGACTGAGAGCAAATATGTTGGTAGTGAGCTTGAGATCTTTGCCCACGCGGTGAACTGGAAGTCTTATGTGCGGACGAAAATCCAGCGATTTCTCCGCGGCGAGGTTTTGGAAGTGGGCGCAGGAATCGGAGCGGCAACGCAAGAGTTTTATGACGGGACACAACAGCGCTGGATTTGCTTGGAGCCGGACCCGAGCTTGGCACGACAGATTCCGCTGAAATTACTTCAGAATCAAGATCGATGTGAAGTCCGGGTGGGAACGCTGGCAGATTTGGGGAAAGATGAGTTCTTTGATTGCATTGTTTACATGGACGTTCTTGAACATATTAAGGATGATCGGGAGGAAGTTAGACGAGCAGCGCAACATCTGAGAGAGGGAGGATATTTGGTGATTTTGTCTCCGGCCCTTCCTTTTTTGTATACGCCGTTCGACAAGGCAATCGGCCATTATCGCCGCTACAAGAAGAGTTCCCTACGGGCTATTGCACCTCCAGAGGTGGAAGAAGCGGTTTGTGTGTACTTAGACTGTTTTGGCGCGCTTACTTCGCTGGGAAACCGCCTTCTTCTGCGCTCCGCATCGCCAGGGAAATACCAGATCCTATTGTGGGACCGTGTGTTTGTGCCGATTTCACGAGTGATGGATCTGGCGATCGGACATTCGGTTGGACGGTCAATTCTTATCGTCTGGAAAAAATCAGCGGATTCCTTTCCTCTTTGATTACAACGCGAAAGGCTGTCAATTGAATGGTCACTGGTGATTTGCCCGCTAAATGTTCCGCGACCAACTGTGGTATTCCCGGAAATACGAGCACCATAAATCAGTCGAGGGAACTCGCCTTTGTTACCGCTGTTCTATCCGCCGTTGCCCTGATTCTCTGGTGGCGATTCCTTCCTCTACCACATGGAGATCTTGGTTTCTATACAGAGCCTGCCTATCTGCTGGCGAGATTTGGCACCCTGGCGGGCCCCGCCTCGCAGTATGTGGATTTGACATACCAGCGTGGTTTCTATAATTACCCTCCGGGACACTACTTGCTCCTGGCCGGTTGGATTAAGCTGTTTGGTCTCTCCCCCGACAGCCTCCTCGCATATACACATTTGATCCACACTGGAATATTGATTCTCCTGTATGGGTTGATTCGGTTTCGTTACGGGTGTTCCCGGTTGATCTCTTCCTTAACCATCCTTTCCATTTTTCCGAAGATTACGCACGGGCGTCCTGATCTGCCTGGCTGTCTGCTGAGTATTGCCGCGTGGGTTGCCCTGCCGAGAGAGAAAAACTGGCCGAGAACTACCTTGTCCGGTTGTCTCGCTGGGGCAACACTACTTGTTTCGCCCGGATTTGGGGTCGGTATCATCGCGACACTCTTCACCTTAATGCTCGTAAACCGAGACACCCCGTTCAGAGAACGGGCCCTGAAGGTGGCGGTATGGGGGGGAGTCGCGGGGATCTTTTTCACCAGTATCACTGCAATCGTGCTGTGGCAGCAGCATTCCTGGGTGCTGGCGTACTTCCAGTTCAAAACAAATATGTTGCATCGAGGGGCGCAACTGAACCAGATGCCTCCTCTCGTGATGTATGTATACCTGTTCGGGATTCTGCCATTTGCGTTAGTGGCGATTTTACCCGCGATCATTACTGGTGCCGTGAATCTCCGGCGGCCCGGAAGCGACCTCAGGGATGTGACATTCGCTTTTCTGGGCGGGGCTTTTATGTGGTTCGAATCGAACAAGTCGCAATTGCTGCTGGAGCATCACTTTCTATTTCCGGCGAAGAGTGTATTCCTGGCGGTCCTTTGCTCTCAAAAGAAGTTTCCCTTATGGCTGCGTGTGATGCCATTCCTGATCATTTCCACCTGCAGTTTCTATCTTTACAAGGCGAATTTCCTGTATTTGGGCCAACCACTCCGGAAAGAAGCCGCAAGCGCCAAAGTTCTGCCTTCACGCGATAAAGTTGTTGCGGTTGACAGTCTCTATTTCGCCAATGCGTATGCCCTAGACCACACACTGAATTACGAAAGTATTCAGGTATCGAACCTCTGGCCGCAGTATCTCGCCGCATTGCCTCAACATTTTCAATCCACCTTCCTGGCCGGCCTTCCGAAGACACCCATTTCTCCAAATTCCTATGCTGTCAGCGCACTCACAAGGATGACCTACGGCCTGCCAGTCCGGACGGATGTGGTTTGCGTAAGCACCAGCGATAATATTGATTCATTGGTGGCGCTGGGCAGAAAATGGAAACTCCCGGCGAATCCGTTCGCACTAACGACCTGCACGACTATCCAGCCAAAATAACCTCAGTTTCGAGTGTATGCCCGCAAATAGCCAACAGATACTCTACTGGTCGTAGGTGAATCGGTGTCCACGGCGAATGAGCGGCTTTTCGAAGAATTTCCAGGATACCGAGGCAATTGTTAGCGATAAAACAAACGCCGAACAGGTGATCAAGACGCCTTGCCAGTGGGAGAAGTCCGGCTCCTGGTGCATTAAGAATCGATGTCCGAGTTCGTTGATCGTCATATGGATGATGTAAACGCAGTAGGAAATTCCACCGAGCCGGCGAAGCAGCGAAATTCGCATGCAGCGGGCGACAAAAGAATTTGTTTGAGAAAGAACGAGCAGCAGCAAGGAAACGTAAAAGAAAGCGAGGAAAGAATACCCAGCTGTTACGGTGACGACGTTTGGCGGACGGACCAGCCACCAGAGCAGGCCGACTATGCACACTGCGAGATATACCGTTGTCCTTTGCAGGAATCCGGGATTGCGCTGGAAGAAGGAGCGAACCATGTTTGATCGCCAGGCAATCGCGGCAAGGATGCCAAGGGAGAGTGCATCGGCGCGACACGGCATGGCAAACTGGGCAAAGTGGTCAAGGTGCCGGAAATGAACAAAGAATACGTAACGAAGAAGAGGTGCGGCGATGACCGTCAGGCAAAGAATTACTATGAGAATGCGCTGAGACACCCAGCGAATGAGCGGGGGCGCAATGAGGTAAAACTGTTCCTCGACCGCGAGAGACCACGTCACGACGAACCACTGCCACTCAAACGGCCGGGGCAAATAGAAAATGTTCTGCAGAAACAGCAGGTACTTCGGGACGATGCCCAGGTCCTGCGATGCCAGGGTAATCCCCGGCGGGGTCATGATCACGGGCTTCAGGAAAGAATAAACACAAATACTGACGAACACGACGTAGAGAAAAATCCAGGAATAGTAAACAGGCAGAATGCGGTGTACCCGGCGAAGATAGAAAGTGCGAAAGTAGTTCGGGGAATTCCGCGAATCGAGAAGAATCCCGCCAATCAAGAAACCCGATAGCACAAAAAAGAGGTCGACGCCGCTCCACCCAAGATCCAATATGGTGATCAAATGATCGGCAACGAAGCCCAGCGGGGGATGGGCAGCTCCAGCAATGTAATGACAGATGATGACCAGAAGAATCGCCAGTCCGCGCAAGCCGTCCAACTCCGGAATGCGCTGATTCCCGGGGTCACGAGAGAACCCGTTGCCGGATTTGACCACGTCTTTCACTGCAGCCTGACTCATCTCGACTCCTGACGCGCGGGTTTGATAAAAATGGCCACTCAAATGAGCCTCGCCAGGCAATAGAGATAGGCCGCCTTGTGGCCGCGCAGGCGGAGGTAAGGCAGGGCGGCGGCGGCGAGCGGATAACAAAGACCGCGTTTCACTTTACCGAGGGTTGCCATAAAACGCCGGAGTGCACTGGGGGCTGCCTGAATCACGGCCGCTGCGTTCTCCGAGTCCATCTGCATGACGTCTCGAAAAAAAGCACCTTCGCTTCCGGTGACCTTTTTCGTCAGGCCGCTGCGCAAGGCCACGTTGATCATGCTTACGGCATAGGAAAAATCGACGGGCTGCTGCCGGACGGTAATAATCTGCAGGCCAAAACGCTGCAAGACATTCCGGAGAGCGGATTCATTCCAGCGCAGGAAATGGTTTGGTGGATAGTCGAAAACGTCCGGGCCAGTGAGCCAGCGATCGCGATTGGGGACGCTGAGGGCGATGTATCCGCCAGGGCGCACACACGAAACGGCAGCGCGCAAGAATGCGGCGGGGTCGGCCTGGTGCTCGAGGACTTCAAAAAATGTGACCACGTCGTATTTTGCCGCAGGGTGTTGAGCGACTAAGTCAATGATGCTGAACGGAAAAATGTTTCCAAGCGAGAGCTCTTCGCGGGCAAAGTTGGCGGCGCTGCGGTCAAGCTCTGTACCCGAAACTTGAAAGCCCTTGTCGCGTGAAGCCGCCAGAAAATTCCCCGTGCCGCAGCCCACATCCAACAATTCGCCGGATCGCGGGGCTTTAGGATCGGAGAGAAAATATTTGTGGCCGGGCTCCAGGGGAAGAAGTTTGGCGTCACGTCCGCTGTACATCAGTTCATACCACTCCGAAGTGGGCAGCGCTCGGGGGAACCAGAACTGCAATCCGCATTCGGAGCAGGAAAAAAGCGAGTATTTGCCCTGTTTTTCAAGGGCAGGGCCCGCCGGAACGCGATCGCAAATCGGGCAAGAAATTGTTGCAGGAATCTCCGAAGGCGATTCGTTCTGCCCGGCGATCGCGCTTCCCGTTGGATTCACGAAAGGACTACTCATAAAATAAGCTACTAATCCTTTCTACTGAATCTCTTATACCTCTTTACTTTGGAAATTCCGCCGGCGATTGCTGCACAATCACACATTCCGATGGGATATTCAGGATCCCCGCTTTTTCGTCCATGGGGTGCCCCACCGGCACGGTGGCAACCTGCATTTCCGGCACGCCATCATAATCCGCGACATTTTCTCCGCCGTCCCACAAAGTCGCTCGCCATGTATAACTGCCCGGCCGCAGCGGCAAGTGCGGCAAGGTGTGATTGCAAAGATAAACCCCGGGATCCAGCGTGACGTTTCCGATGGCGTTGCCCCAGAGAAGTTGGCGATTCCGATCGTAAAGTTCAATGTCGTGATACAACCCGTTAACGGGTTGATTCACCTTGAGCAGAAATTGCAGCCGGAGTTCCCCATCGTCGGAGTAGACGTGCTTCGGATTGCCTTCGGGATTGAGAATCCACCACTTGAGGAAGTGGGCTTTTCCACCCAGGGGACCCTTTTCAATAAGCGTATCCGAAGAGGACATTTCGCGTTCGTACGCCCCGATAACCTCCGCGGTCGGCCCTGTTTCCCGAACCGTCCCGCCATCGAGCCAAACGACGCGCTGGCACAGGCGGCGAATCTGGTTGAGTTGGTGGCTGACAAGGATAATCGTGCGGCCGGCGCGGGCCACGTCTCCCATTTTCCCAAGACACTTGCGCTGGAACTTGATGTCACCGACGGCGAGAACTTCGTCCACCAGAAGAATTTCCGGCTCCAGGTGCGCGGCGACTGCAAACGCCAGGCGCACAAACATGCCGCTGGAATAATGCTTCACCGGAGTATCAATGAATTTATCGAGTTCGGCGAAGGCCACGATTTCATCGAACTTACGGGTGATTTCCTGACGGCTCATGCCGAGAATGGCGCCGCTCAAATACGCATTTTCCCGCCCGGTAAGTTCCGGGTGAAAGCCGGTGCCGACTTCGAGAAGGCTGCCGACGCGGCCATGAATCTCTGCCCAGCCCGAGGTAGGCCGCGTGATGCGGGAAAGAATTTTGAGAAGCGTGGTCTTGCCGGAACCGTTGCGGCCGATCAATCCCAGCACTTCGCCTTCGCCGACTTGCAGCGAGACATCGTTCAGCGCCCAGAAATTATCTGGTTTCTGCCGCCGAAAAACGGACCAGGGAGAGCGCAACGTGCGCGCCAGGGTGTCGCGAAGAAGCCCAGAGTGAGACAACGCGCCCCGCTGGTAGCGTTTGCTGATGCCGTGGGCTTCAATGACGGCGGTGGTCATACGCGATCAGCGATGCTCCCTTCCATATAGTTAAAAAAGATCAGGCCGCCGAAGAGCACGGAACAGACGATCAGAACGGAAGGTAGGAGCATGGCTGTGGGAGCCTCGCCCGTGCCTGTAAGGGCCCAACGAAAGCCATCAATCACCCCGGCCATCGGGTTCAGGCCGTAGAGCCAGCGGTAGCGCTCGGGAACCATCGAACTCGAATAGTAGACGGGAGAAGCGAGCGTCCAGAACTGGACAATAAAGGGTATCAGGTACTTGACGTCGCGATAGAGAGCATTGAGCGCCGAAAGCCAAAGGCCGACGCCCAAAACGGTGAAGACGGCAAAAAGCAGGAAGAGCGGCAGGAAGGTGAGCGTCCAGGTGGGGCGGATGCCGTGCCCGAAAGTGAAAATCAGGAGGACGACAAAGCCAATGGCGAAATCCACCAAGCCGGAAAGCGCGGCGGAAACGGGAAGGACGAGGCGAGGGAAAAAGACCTTGGTGATCACGCGCTGGTTTTCCACCACGACATTGGTAGCGGCAACAAGAGCGGTGGAAAAATAAGTCCAGGGCACCAGCGCCGCAAAACAAAAGACGGAATAGGGCAGACCCTGGGATGGGAGCTTGGCGAGCCGGCCAAAAAAAAGCGTAGCGACCAGCATAGTGAGCAGCGGCTGCACGATTACCCAGGCGATGCCGATGGCGGTTTGCTTGTAGCGAACTTTGACGTCGCGCCAGACGAGGAAAAAGAGCAGCTCGCGATACCCCCAGAGTTCGTCCAGGCGCAACTCAAACCATGTGCGCGGCGGCTCAATCCGCAGGGTCTGCGTACCAGGCGGGTGGTTCGCCAGCGGGGCGGTTGTGGTCGAGTTGGTAGGCAGCGAAGCCATTCAGCCTGCAAAATTCCGGTGGAGAATTGGTGTCCCTGACAGGGTATCAGAATCGGATAAGTGGAGCGGAGCCGGAGGCCTGTGGCGCTGGAGTTTGCGCATTCTGGGAGCGAACTACGGTTGCGCGTCCTTATTTAATTGCTCGATATCTTTTTGCTCGATCTGCTGCATCATGTCTCCCCGGCGAAAGAAATAAGAATGCAGGTGCGCGGAAATCCGGCGGGGAACCACTTGAAACTGGTTTGATGCGGCCTGTGGGAATGAGATTGGCCCGCGAGCGGGAATCAGGTGAGTGCCCCACTGATAGATCAAGCCCAGATTCCAAAGCGCAAAGCAGCCGAGCACGACCGCAGAGACAAGCAACGGGGTCCGTGGGTGGGAGAATCGGCTGGCGACACTTTCCAGGCAAACCGCCAGTCCGAATATGAAAAGCGAAGTGAGCGAAATGAAAAATCGGTTGCCAAAGGAAGAGATCCCCGCCCAATCCGGATAAATCGAAATGAAAAAATAGAAAGCCAAGACGGCGGCAAGAATCGGAACGCCGGGAAGCGGCGCGCGGCGGGCAAACAGCAGCAAGCCAACGAGTGAGAAAATCAGGACGGGAGTCCAGGAAAGCAAACCGTGATTGGCGGAAAACAGCACTTTCAGGAAGACGGGAGAGGCCCAGAGAAAATCGCGAATGGGAAGATAGCCAGTTTCAAA
>DATLVJ010000826.1:0-2350 GCA_035577585.1 Candidatus Limnocylindrales bacterium | reverse complement strand
ATAGGCTTTGCGATAGGGGATGTACATCGTGCCCCAGAGGACGCCGGCCCCGAGGGCGGCGAGAACGCCGTGCGTGGGACTGCCGCCGGGAGTGTGCGAGCCGGAGGAGGCGATGGCGAGAACAGCAGCGCCGATACACATGACGAGCGTGCCGCCGAGAACGCCGAGCCAGCGGCCGAGGCCTGCGCCACGGAGTTCGTTGAAGAAGAGAAATCCCCAGAGGATGCCGAGGAGCGAATTCGAATTCCAGAGAGGAAACGCGATGCTCAGACCGATGTCGCGGATGGCGTAGACCGTAAGCGTATTGGCGACGGCCCAGAGACAGCCCGCGAGGATTGCCCAGAGGACGAGATGCGGAGCGCGGCGAGCGTCGGCTCGGATGGAACTGGCGCCAAGGATGAGAGCGGGAAGACTCCAGCGCGCGAGAAAAACACCCACGACCATGACAAGCGAGATGACCATCGGCGAAAGGCCGAGCGTGACGAGTTTGGTGGGTGCTTCCGCAGCGCCTAGCCAGGCTCCGGCGGTGAGTCCGGAGAAGATTCCGAGGAGTTGCAGAGAGCGGAAACGAGAGGAAAGTTTTGCTTCAGCGGAGATCGCGGCGACGGGCATTGTTACCGGATCCACTCTAGGAGCAGAAGACCGGCAAGGAGAACGGCGACGGGGACCCAGAATTGCACGTCGGTAAAAATGTTGGCCAGGCGATTGGACGGCGGCCGAGAGACGATGGGACCGTCTGTCACGAGTTCCCTTTCGAAAGAGAAAGATTCATTTGCGGGAAAAGATAGCAGAGACGAGGCGGAAAAACACCTGTTGCGGCGCAAAAAAGTCCCACGCGTCTGCGGAGAAACTCGCCAGCCGGCGCGCTTCCAGGGTACACCGGCGCTACGAAAAGGCTACTTCTTGAAGAGATTATCGAACGCTTGGCGCGCGTCGAGCGGACGCGACGGAGCAGCGGCCTCGGCGATGGCGGCTTGCTGTGCGGGCTGCGAATAGGTGGTTGGCGCGGTATCTTTTTCCACCGTGGTGCGAAATTCGTAAAAGGTGCAGGTGTTCTTGCCGTCCTTGGGCGAAATGCGCTCGGGGACCGGCTGCGTACATTCGAATTGCGCGCCGGAATCGAAGAAGCGGCATTGCTTGCAGCAGTGAAGTTCGAGCTGGCACTTGGGGCATTGGCCGTTGGGATCGAAGCCGGGGGTGAGGACGGCGCCGCAGTTGGAGCAGCGCGCGCGGGTAACGGTGCCGACCATGCGCGGGGTGCGCGGGCCTAAGTGATCGTTCTGGCCGCGCGGGCCTCCCTGCGGGGGCTTCTTCTCGTGACGATGTTCCTTCTTGTCCTGCTTTTCGGCATCGCGATAGCCGCGATGGCCATACTTACGGTCCACGTACGCCTCCGTCTTACCGTCCGGGCGGGCGGCAACTGCAAACGCTCAAATTAATGGGCAAACGCAACACACCCTGGTTAGTATCCAATCGGATTGCTACACTCGGCGCGGCAAGCGACTTCCAAGGGGTTTCGGAAAGGAATTGCCAACAGCCAAGAGCAGGAGATGAGACAACATTGTTTGTAGCGCTATGGGAGTTCGAAGTCAAGCCGGGATGTGAGGAAAAGTTTGAGAAGGTATATGGGGTGGAGGGGGCGTGGGCCCGATTGTTTGGGCAGGATGCGGCGTATCGTGGGACGCGGCTGGTGAAGGATGTGGAGCGGGAGCGCGTTTATTTGACGCTGGATTTTTGGGAGACGCGGGAAGCGTATGAACGATTTAAGAAAGAGAATGCGGCGGAATATGAGCGGATTGATCGCGAGTACGAGGGGATGGCGGTGAGCGAAGACCGCCTCGGCGAATATCAAGATTGATCCCTCAGCAAAAGACGACGAAGCAATGCTCAACGGGAAGGCGATGGCCGGAGTTCAGTCACTAACCTTCCGCTGCGTGTTGAAGACCCAACCACGTGTGGCTCGAATCTAGGGATGTAGCAATTTTCAACTTGAAAGCTTGTTACGAATCCCGAGAATCCTGATCTTTCGCCTACCGTGTCCCAATCGCGGGCGATCTGGCACGCGTAGTCCTGTTAGGACGGGGTAGAAAATCGGCTGTTGTGGCAAATGTGGTGGGAATCGCAGCATCCGGCTGTCCCATATCAGCGAGAGTTCATACAACCCAACTGGACGGAAAAGTGTCGTCGACATGAGCAATCTAGGGTCATATCACGGCTCCTGCCGAGCGCCGGTTAGATGAAAAGGCGCGAGAGTCCGGTGGGAGCGAGGTCGGGCTGTAGGACTTTGGCGGGGGAGCCGGCAGAGCGGAGGACGGCTTCGGCGGCGAGGTAGCCGCTGCGGACGGCGCCT
>DATLVJ010000825.1:0-10133 GCA_035577585.1 Candidatus Limnocylindrales bacterium | reverse complement strand
AGAAAAACTTGTCCGCCAGACCGCGCGCCAGTTCGTCGACAACGAAATCATTCCCATAATCGAAAAACACAGCCGCGAGGCTACCTTCCCGAAACATCTGATCCCCCTGCTAGGCGAACTCGGCTTTTTCGGCGCCAATCTTCACGGTTACGGCTGCGCGGGCATGTCCAACGTCGCGTATGGCCTGATGACCCAGGAACTCGAACGCGGCGATTCCGGCCTGCGAAGCTTCGTCTCCGTGCAGGGCGCGCTGGTGATGTATCCGATCCATTCTTTCGGCAGCGATGCGCAAAAAGACAAATGGCTGCCGCGCCTGCAATCCGGCAAGGCCGTCGGCTGCTTCGGCCTCACCGAACCGCAATTCGGCTCGAATCCCGGCGGCATGCTCACCCGCGCCGTGAAAAAGGGCCACCAGTACATTCTAACCGGCGAAAAAATGTGGATCACCAGCGGCTCGCTGGCGGATGTCGCCGTCGTCTGGGCCAAATGCGAGGACGAAAAGATCCGCGGCTTCCTGGTGGAAAAAGGCACACCAGGCTTCAAGGCTTGGGACGTCCACGGCAAATGGTCGCTGCGCGCTTCCGTCACTTCGGGCCTCTCCTTCAGCGATTGCGCCATACCCGAAGAAAATCTTCTTCCCGGCGTCACAGGCTTGCGCGGTCCACTGAGTTGCTTGAATCAAGCGCGCTTTGGGATCGGATGGGGCGCCCTCGGCGCGGCCATGGCGTGTTACGACACCGCGCTGCAATACGCCAAGACGCGCAAGCAATTCGCCAACAAGCCCATCGCCTCGCACCAGCTCGTCCAGGAAAAACTCGCCTGGATGATCACCGAAATCGTCAAGGGCCAGTTGCTCGCGCTCCACGTCGGCCGCCTCAAAGACAAAGGCAAGGCCGACGCGTCGCACATCTCCATGCTGAAAATGAACAACGTCGCCATCGCCCTCGAAACCGCCCGCAAGTCCCGCGACATCCTCGGCGCCAACGGCATCGTCGACGATTACTGCATCATGCGGCACATGAACAACCTCGAAAGCGTCTACACCTACGAGGGCACCAACGACATCCACAAACTCATCATCGGAGAAAAAATCACCGGCATTTCCGCCTTTGTGTGACCCCATGAAAAACTACGCCAATTCTATCGCTGCACTCCTTCTCGCGTTATTCGTTTTCAGCCCGTTCACCTTTTCCCAAACTCCGGCACCCCCGGCAAAACTTCCCGCCGACGCCAAGCCCCACGTTCGCACCATCACCGCCTTCATCAATCTCGATCGCGCGCAATACCAGTTGCAGTTCGCCGAAACCGCCAAGTTTCTCGGCTACGCGAAAACCGTGTTCGAATCCCGCGGCTACACCGTCGAAACGTTGCGCATCGTCACGCAACCCTTCCCCGAATACACCAAGGGCATGTCCAGCGACGAAGCGGTCCGCTTTTTCAAGAATCTCGACGGCCTCGCCGACCAGCACCACGTCCGCCTTTCCATTGGCTCCGCCTATCTCGCGGGCAATGACGGCGACGCCCAGGCCGAACTCCTCGCCGCCGTCCTGCAAAACACGAAATACATTTTCGGCAGCCTCACCGTCACCAACGACTCCGGCATCAACTGGCCTGCCGTCAGCGCCGCCGCCCGCCTGATCAAAAAGCTCTCCGAAACCACCGATCACAGCGAAGGCAATTTCCACTTCGCCGCCAATGCCAGCGTCCCTCCCTATTCCCCATTTTTCCCCGGCGCTTACCACACCGGCGCCGGCCACCAATTTGCGATCGGCTTGGCCTCAGCCGGCCTCCTCACCACCGCCGCGCAAAATGCTCCCGATCTCGCCGCCGCCAAGCGCCAGATCATCGACGCTTTCTACAACGCCGCTTTCGACGTCGAGGACGCCGCGCTTCGCATTGACCGCGAGCAGGGCTGGA
Source organism: Candidatus Limnocylindrales bacterium (assembly GCA_035577585.1). Classification (GTDB taxonomy): domain Bacteria; phylum Acidobacteriota; class Terriglobia; order Acidiferrales; family UBA7541; genus Acidiferrum. Next base: position 8,216 of record DATLVJ010000825.1, on the reverse strand, counting down.
TCTACATGGGCCTCGATCTTTCTCCCGCCTCCTCGCCGGGTGCCTCCATCGGCGCGGCCATCGAAGCCATTTCCAAGCAACCGCTCGGCTCCAGCGGCACCATGACTGCCGTCGGCGTCATCACTTCCGCCCTGAAAGAAATCGGCGCCCGCCGCACCGGCTACTCCGGTGTGATGCTTCCGGTCCTCGAAGACCCCACTCTCGCAGAGCGTTGGAATCAGGGCCGCCTCTCCCTTGACCAGCTCCTCAGCTACTCCGCGGTTTGCGCGACTGGCCTCGACACCATCCCCCTTCCCGGCGACACCTCGGTCGCGGACCTGGCCCGCATCATCGGTGACGTCGCCACCCTCTCCGTGAAATGGAACAAACCGCTCTCCGCCCGTCTTCTCCCGGTTAAGGAAAAGCACGCCGGCGAAATGACCGAGTTTACCGACCCGTTCCTCATCAACGGCCTTATCCGTCCACTTCCGGGCAAAGAACCAGTACAATGACCCCATCGTCGGAGTGTGATTACTCAGCACGGTTGCCGGGTTCGCTTCATCGCTTCCAACACCCCTATCGACCTTAAGCCGCACTTTGCCCTAAGATTGCGTCCGCGGAGGGCGCCACAATGGAAGAACAGCTAAGCCTTGAATTCCTGCGCGTAGTCGAAAACGCCGCCATCGCTGCCGCCCGCACCATGGGTTTTGGCGATCGCCACAAGGCCGACGAAGTCGCCGTCGAAGCCATGCGCAAGACCATGGATCAGGTCGAGATGGACGGCACCATCGTCATCGGCGAAGGCGAACGCGATGAAGCACCCATGCTCTACATCGGCGAAAAAGTCGGCCTCGCCCAGCACGCTCCCAAATCCGTTTTCCCTTCCGTGGATATCGCTGTTGACCCTCTCGAAGGCACCAATCTCTGCGCCACCGGCGCTCCCAATTCCATCGCCGTACTCGCCGCCAGCGAAAGGGGCGGCCTGCTCCACGCTCCCGATCTGTACATGGAAAAAATTGTCGTCGGGCCATCCTGCAAGGGCGCCGTGGAACTCGACGCTCCCGTCGCCGACAACCTAAAGTCCGTCGCCCGGCGCCTCGACCGCGACGTCGAAGATCTCGTCGTCATGGTTCTCGATCGCCCACGCCACGAAAAAATGATCGAAGAGATTCGCAAGGTCGGCGCGCGCATCCGCCTGATCGGCGACGGTGATTTATCCGCTGGAATTTCCGCCGCCGTGATTGGCACCGGCGTTCACATGCTGATGGGTACTGGCGGCGCTCCCGAAGGTGTCCTCACCGCCGCGGCCCTCAGGTGCCTTAACGGCCAGATTCTTGCCCGCCTCGTCATTGGCAAGCCCCAGGACGCGGAGCGCCTGGCAAAAATGGGCGTCACCGACACCAAGCGCATCTACGACACCGAAGACCTGGCTCCCGGCAAGAAAATCATTTTTGCCTGCACCGGTGTCACCGACGGAAACATCCTGAAGGGCGTGCGTTTCTTCGGCGAAGGCATCCGCACCTCTTCCATGATTCTGACGCTCGATGAACGCCAGGTGCGCTTCATCGATTCCGTACGCCTCGATAAGCGCCCCGACATCAAAGTCCGCTTCAACTAATTTTTATCTCGGGAATATTTCTTGCCAGGCCGCGACTTCAGTTCGTCGCTCAAATATCAAAACATTGTCATCCTGAGCCTATCCGATAAGGAGAGGCGAAGGACCTCAACTAAAATCCGTTACACAAATTTTCGTTCAGGTACCAGGGTTTAGTTGGCAAAAGCGGCAGCAGAGCTGCCGCACTCAAAATTAAGAGCCGCTCTCCTACTGTTCCTTCGGAGTCGCCAGCACCACGTTCTCGTCCACTGCCACCGTCGGCGTAAACACCGTCGCGCTCTTTCTCTCCCCCAGCGCAATCTGCTTGGCTGTTCCGCTCACCGCCGGTCCCGCGGGCTTCGTTCCATTCGCCGGTGCGTCCCCCGGCATCATCGAAATCCGCGTCGTCTTCGGAGTGCAATCCGTCGCGCCCAGGCAAGTGTCGCGCAGGAAAACCTGCCGCAATCCGCTGTTTGGTGCAGCCTGGCCATTCGCCGCGGCCCCGCCCCCAATCTTCGGCGTATGGCTCGGCGTAATCGCAACGAACGCCACATATCTTCCCGTCGAACTGATCGAAGGCAATATGCTTTCCGTGCCGTTCAACGCCCCCTGCGAGTCCGTCGAAATCAGCGAAGTCCCCGGCTTGCAAGTGTTGTCCGCCCCGATGCAGGTATCGTGCACGTAAACTTGCCGCCCCGCCGACGCGCCCTCCACCAGATTCGTCGCCGCCGAACTGAACGCCACAAACCGGCCGTCCGGAGTCAGCGCCGCGTTGTGACTCTCCGCATTCCCAGCCGTTCCGTCCGCCGCCACGGAGACCACCCGCGTATTCACGCTGCACCCGCTCGAAACGCCCAGGCATGTATCTTTCAGCAAAATCTGGCTCACCTGATTTTGCTGCGAGCCGTAAGCCACGTATCGTCCGTCCTGGCTGATTGCCGGCGTTTCTTCCGCAGTCGCCGCCGCAGGCGCCCCGCCGCCAATCAAGAACGAGAATGCATTGCTGTCCCCGCCTCCCACCAGCGGCAGGCAACTTGGCAGATTGCAGGGCCCGTTCCCCGGATTATTCACCACAATCAACGCCGTGTCCGGATTCGCCAGAAACGCACCCGGAATCACCGCCTTGATTTCCGTTGCGGAAAGGCTTGTGATTGTCAGCGCCGCCGGCTGCTGCATTGGCGTCAATTTATCCGCGAACGTCACCAGTGATCCGCCGTTATTGGAACCGGGTAGAAAATTCGTTCCCGTAACGGTGATCGTCAGGGAAGCCGTGCAGCTTGTTCCGCAAGCAGGCGCGGTCCCCGGCGTAACCGAAGTCAACGTCGGAACCGGATTGGGCGCCCCATAAATATTGAACGCCAGCGTATTCGAAAGTCCGTTTTGCCCGGTGCCTGATTGCGCCGTCAGCGTGTTGATCAACGCCGTTCCCGGCTTGGCCAGCAGGTCCGCTGGAACCGTGGCGGTCAGCGTGGTCGTGTCGATCACCTGCGACGTCGAAAGCTTCTTCCCGTTCCACTGAATCACGCTGGTGCTGTTGAACCCGTTAAACTGGCTCGCGTTCACCGTCAGCAGAAACGACCCGCTTCCCGCGGGCAATCCATTCGGCGAAACGTTCGTCAGCGTCGCCCCGGTGTTGTACTGAATCGAATTGTTGTAATCATTGCATCCGGCCAACAGGCCGAATGCGAACCCCGCGACAGCCATCGCTGTCAGATACCGCTTCATGAAAACTCCTTCGCGCGAAATTCACCCAGATGTTCGATTCTCTCCACACAGAAGAGACTGGAACTTCGCTTGACTGTTTGGGTTGAGATGCCAAAAAGCGTGGCCGCGTTGACCGGCCCCCCGCAGATCCCCTTGGGACTCGAGTACCTGACTCCTGCCCACAAACCCAGGCAGCTATTATGGCCCAGGCCGCCCCAGGCTCAAAGCTCGGCATCGCCCCTTCACTGGCTCGCGCCCTGCGCCGCCAGCGCCTGCCTCACCACTTGTTCGATCTTTGTCCGGCAGCCCGCGTCACTAATTTGCGCCGCCGCGGCCGCACGATAATCCGCTATCGCCAGTGCTTTTCTTCCCAGCTTTCCATACAGGTCGCCCCGCACCAGCCGGAAAACCGGATTCTCCGGATACTTTTCCACCAGCGGCGTCGCCACCTGCAGCGCCTGCTCATACTTCAAATCGAACAGGTGCAGGTTGATAGCCAGGTAGTACCGCGCCAGCGCCGGCGTCAACTGCCCGTGATCGATCGCCATCTGCAATTGCCGGATTCCGTCCTCTTTCGATCCTCCCGGAATCCCCATGAAAAAGCGCAGCACCCGCGCAATCGTCGAAAGCGTATCCACATAATAGTTGTAGAGCCCCAGCCCCATGTTGGCGTCGACCAATGACGGATCGAGCACCAGAGTGCGCTGGAAATGTTCGCGTGCTCGAACACCGGCGCGCGCGGCCGCCCGGTTTTCCACGCGCAGCCCGTACAAACGCGCAGCCAGTCCTCCGGCCATCCCGGCGTACAGGTGCATCTCCGCCGATTCGTGTTTAGCCAGCGCCGTATCCGCCAGCGCCTCTGCCTTCGCCACCACCTCCAGATACGTCTGGTCCCCCGGCGCTTTTCCCCGGTGACGCGGCAGAGTCATTCCATATTTGTACTCCGCCGAAAGGCACCAGATCTGCCACCAGCGCGCTTCCGCTTCCAGCAAATATCCCAAGGGATGCTCCGGCTGTGCGCGCTGAAGAGCCTGCGCCTCCGGAATCGCCAGATCGCTTCGCCCCGAATAAATATCCTCAAGGATTTTGTCCGTGCCTGGTGGCAGTGAAAGGTCGCCAGCGTCGGCGCGCCGCGGCGCCAGCAGAAACGCGCACACGCCCAGCCCCAGCAGAATAAAGCTTCGTTTCATAAGTTGAACAGAGAGCCCGGCGGGCCTGCGCTCTCCTCTTCAGAAGTGTAAGCCGTCCCCCAACACCGCCGCAAAACATTTTGCGAATCTAGTGGCACAGCGATTCCTCGCTGTGCTCTTGCTTTTGTAGCGGCTGCCTTCCGAGGCGGGCGCTTTTCCCTTTTCCCTTTTCCCTTTTCCCTCTTCTCTTTTCTTTCCGGCCGGGCTTAGGACCGCCACTACACAGGCAATAGGAGGATTCCCACTCATTTGTTATTCTCGCTGCTCATGTCCCATTCCGCTCCATCCCCCTCACTCGCTCAATCCCAACCTTCGCTCGAGCGCGGCCTCGGCCTGAAAGAAGCCGTCGCCCTCAATATGATCGAAATCGTCGGCATCGGCCCCTTCGTCGTCAGCTCCCTGGTCATCAAAGCCATGGGCGGCCCGCAAGCCCTCATCGCCTGGCTCGCCGGCGCCCTTCTCGCCACGCTGGACGGCTTCGTCTGGTCCGAACTCGGCGCCGCCATGCCCAAAGCCGGCGGCACCTACGTCTTCCTCCGCGAAGCCTACGGCCCCGGCCGCTGGGGCCGCCTGATGTCGTTCCTCTTCGTCTGGCAAACATTTGTCCAAGCCCCGCTTTCCGTCGCTTCCGCCTCCATCGGCTTTGCGCGTTACGCCGGTTATCTTCATCCGCTCACGCTCTGGCAAGCCAAAGCGATTTCCGGAAGCCTGGTAATTTTTCTAGTGATTCTGCTCTACCGGAAAATCACCACCATCGGCAAAATTTCCGTCCTCCTCTGGGTCGGCGTCGTCGGCACCATGCTCTGGCTCATCTGGGGCGGCATTCGCCACTTCGATCCCAAATTGGCCTTTGATTTCCCTCCCGGCGCGTTCCATCTTTCATCCATATGGTTCGCCGGACTTGGCGCTGCCATGATCAACACCGTTTACAGCTACTGGGGCTACTACAACATCTGCCATCTCGGCGGCGAAATCCGTAATCCCGAAAAAAATATCCCCCGCGGCATTTTTCTTTCGATTCTCGGCATCACGGTCCTTTATCTCGCCATGCAGACCAGTCTCCTCGGCGTCGTCCCCTGGCGCGAAGCTCAGAACACTCCCTTCATCGCCAGCCTGTTCGTCGAGCGCCTCTACGGCACCGGCGCCGCGCACTTCGTCACCTGGATGGTGCTCTGGATCGCCATGGCCTCCGTCTTTTCTTTGTTGCTCGGCTACTCTCGCGTGCCCTATTCCGCCGCGCTTGACGGCAATTTCTTCCCCGTCTTCGCCAAAGTGCATCCGACGAAACATTTTCCCCAAATTTCGCTTCTAATACTGGGGGCGCTGGCGTTCCTGTTCAGCATCATTCTCAAACTTGAAACCGCCATCGCCGGCATTCTCGCCATGCGCCTGATTGTCCAGTTCATCGGTCAGGCCGTGGGAGTGATGCTGCTGCGCCGCCGTTTGAGCTCCGAAAAGTTGCCGTTTAAAATGTGGCTGTACCCGGTTCCCGCGGTGCTCACGATGTTCGGCTGGGCCTGGCTTTTTTGGCAGACTGGCCCCGCCCGCAAGTGGGGCCTCCTCGAAATCGCCCTGGGCGCAACCGCATTTCTAATTCGCGCCCGCGAGATGCGACAATGGCCCTTCGCCCCGGCGGGTGCCGATTCGCGTGCCGCCCGGCCCGCGTAGCGGCCACCTTCAGGTGGCCCAGCTTGGTTTTGTAGCGGCCGCCTTCCGAGGCGGGCGTCCGGCTAAGCGCCGGAGGCGCGGCAGAGGTTAGCCCAGCGCGCCTGCCCTGAGCGAAGTCGAAGGGTGAGCGCTGGGACTGTTGCCAATTTAAGATTGAGCCCCGGAGGGGCGGCACATGGTCTCATTCGTCCTAAATCTGCCGCGCCTCCGGCGCTCGAAATGTATTGCGCAATGATCCCAGGGCTTACGCCCTGGGCTAATTTCTTTCGCCCCTTTGGGGCTGACAAACGTTTATTTGGAGGCCATTTGAACCGCATCCGCCTGGCAACACTCTTACTAGCAACCGCCTTCTTCTCCGCTACCACGCGTGCGCAATTCCCTCCTGCCCCCGGCACAGGCCCCGGCCTTCCCGAAACCATCGAAGCCATCGACGCCGCCCGCGTCACCACCCGCATCCTCTACATCACCGCGCATCCCGATGACGAAAGCGGCGCCATCCTCACCTATCTCGCCCGCGGCCTCCACGCCGACGTCGCGCTTCTCTCCATCACCCGCGGCGAAGGCGGCCAGAACGCACTCGGCCCCGAACAAGCTCCGCAGCTCGGCCTCATCCGCACCCAGGAACTTCTCGCCGCCACCCGCGGCTACGGCGTCAAACTTTATTTCACCCGCGCCAAGGATTTCGGCTTCTCCAAAACTCCCGAAGAAACCGAAAAAATCTGGGGCGACTCCGTCCTCGAAGACATGGTCCGCGTCATCCGCGAATTCCGCCCCAACATCGTCATCAACGGCTGGGGCGGCGTCCACTCCGGCCACGGCCACCACCAACTTTCCGGCATTTGGACACCGAAAGCCGTCAAGCTGGCCGCCGATCCGAAATTTCTCACTGACCCGAAATTTCCGGTGTGGGGTAACAACGGTGAGGGCGTAAAGATTCTCGACGTCGAACGCGGCAGCGACAATCCCAAGGGTTACATCCTGCCTGTCGACGAGGTCTCTCCTCTCTACGGAAAATCCTGGCGCGAAATCGGCATCGACGCCTTCAGCAATCACCGCAGCCAGGGCATTTCTGCCTTCCTGAGTTCTCCATTCCTCCACCGCCCTCTCGCCCTCCTCCCCGAAGACGGCTCCAAGCTCGATCCCGCCTCGCTTGCACGCCCCCTTGTTCAGGTTTTTGATCGGAAATTCTGCAGTGATAATCAAAAATCTTGCGATCGCTTGAAGAAAACAGATGCGGACCTTGTTTCTGCGCGGGAAGCCGCTCTGCGGCTCGATTGGCCGGGAGCAAGTACCACGCTGGAGCAAGCTAGAGTGAGTCTCTTAAGCCTGTTCCCTCCCTGCGATATCGTGAATTACCCTTGGCCGGTCGATAAAGCCACGCTCTCCCAACTCGGCCATTCCTATGAGCAACTCGAAAACGCCTTGTTCCTCGCGCTTGGCTTTGACGCCACGGCAGAACCGGAACGCAGTGATGTTGTGCTTGGGGAAACGGTCAAAGTTACCGTCCGCGTCCGGTGCCGTCCCGGGGTTACATGCCCAGTCAAAGACGTTTTCTATTTCGACCCCACGCAAATTGCGAAGAGCCTGGAGGGAAACTTTGCGGATGGCGTCACGTTCGACTATCCCGTTTCAAAAGACGCCGAAAAAAGCAAATTCCCTGAGGAACTAAACCCAATACGAAGATCTGCTGGCACCGTTCACGTCACGACAAGCAGCTTTGAGAGAGGTGCTTGTATTCAAACAAGGGCCGTGCCCATCGTGCGAACCGAGGCCACGTCAACCCACGTCGAACGGGTTCCACTTAGGATCGTCCCCGCCTATACTCTGGCGGTTGAGCCGACTCAGACCATCGAAGTTCTCGCGGCAAAACACAACCCCTTTGACATCTTCCTGCGCGTCCATTCCTATTCAACAAAATCCGCGACCGTTTCCGTTGGCCTCGACACTCCCGATGGCTTTAGTTCGAGTGCGCCCGTCGAACTTTCCTTTGACGGCGTCGGCGACCAGTACGCCAAGCTCACTGTCATGCCACCGGCCAAACTTGCGCCGGGCAATTTCACTATCACCGCCTACGCCAAGCG
>DATLVJ010000824.1:0-4051 GCA_035577585.1 Candidatus Limnocylindrales bacterium | reverse complement strand
AACTGCGATTCCGTGAACCATTGGTTGGCTGTAGTGTCGTGGGGAAAACTGGGATGCTCTTTCTTGTAATTCAGCACGTCACAGGGCTCGTCGCCGGTGAGCGAGGACTTAATGTACACCACGATTCCCGCGTTCTCGGGATCCTCCGGATAGCGGATGGTTCCGGTAACGCAGTGGCTGGTGCTGAATTCGGTCTCGCCCACCTGTTCCAGGGGACGCAGGTCCAGGTTGATTTCCGCTCCGAAGTCGATGCGGCACTTTCGGATGGCCATGCCAATGCCGCTGAATCGTAACTTTCCATCCTCTTCGGAATCGCAAATCACGATAAAACGACAGCGCCGGCGAACCAGTTCGTACAAACCCATATTGTCGAAATGGCCGCCGTCCGTCAGATACACATAGTCGCTGGTGTCATTGCTCTGGCCCAAAAGTTCGCTGATCAGGGCGAACAGCGAAAAGCGCGGCGAAGGCCATGGATGCTTGTCCATCAAGGACCAGACCATGCCGTCTTTGCGCAGGCTATCATACAAATTCAACGTGGTCCCAGCTTCGCTTAGCGTGCGTGGATTCCTCAGCCACCAGCCGAGGCGCGCGTTGAATATAGTCAGGAGGAAAGCTGTGGCCGGGTTGCTGTGGTATCCCCAGTTGGGGCTGACCGCCGCGCCGGAAATTGCCACCGCGGTGCTGATGTGGATCCCGGGCGAGGGATAGGCGTAGCTGGCAGTTTCCACAAAGCCATTGAATCGGAGATTGCTCTTGCCGCGCGCCGCGGTCCAGCCAACATCGTAACCGGAATAGAGTGGCGTAATCGCGAAGGAGGCGGCTTTGCGTTCCTGCCAGGCCAGGTCTTCCCCAAAAGTCAAGTTCAACGCCGTGCAGAAAATCGGAAACGGTCCGCAATATCCCTTTTTGTCCTTTTCGCCGGGGAGCAGCTCGCTCACTGCAATATTTGTATCCCCTTCATCGAATCCCGTGAATGGATTGGGATGGCGGTCCAGGTTCGACGCGCCCAGGTAGCAACGTGCGAGACGGTTCCGATAGAAGGCATGCATTGAGAATTCGTTGATGTCGACCCGCCACGCGAACAAGACGCAGATTGCCAACGGCACAACGAATGTGGCGGCCACCGCCCAGACTCCCGCCGACCACGCACGAGTTAGGATAGGTTCTGCCAAACTTGCAAGCACCACCGCCATGCCGGCGATGAACACATATGGACCGGCCGTGGCGAGAAGCTCGATCGCTCCGAAATTCGAGGGCGCCTTGTCGTCGGTGGCCCCAGTGCTCTTGGAATCTCTTCCTGCAAGCAAACCACCGACCCAAGTGAGCAACCAGGTGATGACAACAGGGATCCTAATGATCTTTCTTGCGGAAATTCCAAGCCAGTAGACCCCTTTCAACTTAATCGGGTAAAAAATCGCATGACCAAGCAGTGAAAAACCGAAAGATAAAACCCAGCCGAGCGAGTACAAACTCATCCAGGCCGCCAGCCGCGAAAGCCATTCGCGTCTCTCGTCCTTGAACGTTCTTCCCAACAGCCCCAGCAGGAACAACATCGTGAACAGCGGGCCGGCCAGAATGAGAGGAGGAAGCAGAATCAGCACGCTCCTCCACCAGAGCCAACCCGTGTAAGCCCAGAGTGAGGCCACGAAGACCATCGAACCCACGATCCAGGCGGCTCCGCAGATCGCAGCAAAGAGCGCGGCCATCACGAATCCGCACAAGACGATCACGAATTTCAGGTGCGCAAAACACTTCGGCTTCTGGTCCCAGAATTCCTTCACGCTTTCGAACTGCGATGAGTTCTGATGCGATTTGAGAAAAGACAGCGGAGCTCCGCCCCTAAAGACAATCACCAGGGCGAAGGCCAGCAGAAATGCCGTGCTCGCCAGAAAAATGAAGGCGAGATGAATTCCGAAAGTCACCGAAGAGATCATCGGAAATAGGAGCGTCAACAGCAACGACGCGATCAGCAGCGGCAAGACGATCCATTTCTGGACGCCGCCCTGTCCCAATCCCTTCTCCTCTTCCGGCCCAAGGCCGCGGAGCACCACAAGATTCCGAGCCACGGCGTTGCAGGCCAGCAACGGGAGAAAGCAGATGATGCCGATGAGGATGGCGGCGCTTCGGCCGCTGTGGGGAATCAGCGAATCGAACGCCGCAATGTGCGGCAGCAGTACAATGACGAGCAAGCCGGATAGCAGAATCAACTGGTTCAGGAGCGTGTTGCGCAGCCAGGTTGCAAACGCCACCCACGTGTCGGCGCTCAGCAGCCCCACCTGAGGGGTCAGGTAGTTGCTGTACCGGCGTAGCCATCGAATCGGTTCGGGATGCGTGCCGGGATTTTCCTTCTCAGGCAACGGGATAAGTTGCTTGCTGACCTCGTCAAAATCGCACCGCATGCTCCATGCGGCAAGCCACTGGTGGATGTAACCCCCGCCCGAAACCGAGGAAAGATAATCGAAACACTTGAGCAGCTTGAGCTCCGCGAGTCCCTGAAGGACCCCAAGATTGAAGCTTGCGCTGCGGATGCCACCGCCCGAAAAGCAAAGGCCCATCAATCCAGAATTCGCGGCACGATCGTAGGGACTTGATGCGGGAATAGCCGGCGCTACCGGGATCGTCACTCCGACCTTTTCGCGGCGCTTCGCCACCTGCTCCAGTTCGCGTTCCAGCAGCCATTTGCTTGGTGTATATCCGGTCACCGAGGCGAGCTTCGCCTGAACGTCGGGACGCGACTCAAGTTCGCCCGCAAGAGAAGGAGCATCTGCGGATTTGGCCGTAAATTCTTTCGATGTCAGAATTTCCTTGATGAGCCGGCTTTTATCCGTCGCCAGTCGCCGGTACGATTCCTCTGCCAATCCGTTCACGTATTCTTTTGTCATATTCCACCCGCTCCATCCGCTTTCACCGATTTGTTTTGAGAGCCGGGGCTCCCGGCAATTCACGGCCTCCGGCTTAAAACCTTCTCAAGAATGCGATCAGCGCTCGTTTATCAACATCGCTGAGGCCAGGTTCGCCACCCGGGAATTTATCGGTGCCGAAGTAGTGCCCGCGATTCACGATCAAGTCCGGGCACTTGCTGAGTTCCAATAGCGGATCCACCAGGTTGGCGAATGCCTTCCGCCTGTCTTCATCGCTTGCGTCTTTGGGTATCTTCTTCAAATCGCTTCCCAGCCTGATGGCCAGATCGAATAGTTTGTTGTCATGCTTCAGGCGTTCGGCAGGGTCTTCGCTCTCCGACAGCAGCGTGAGGTTTGTTAGCAGGCCGACGGGAGTGCCCTTGGGGATCGGGCCAATCTCGATCATTCCGTCTTTGTGCGTAACCAGGCCACTCGTACCGCCGAGGAAGGTGGGAATCTTTTCCAGCCAGTGAAGCTTCGTGAGTGCGTCGGGCAGGTAACCATCCGAAATCCGTAAATAACTGTCTTCGGTTGTCCGATCGATTTTTCCAGGGATTCTGTCGCCGAGAAACTCATCTTTGTCGCGCTTTTCCGGCCAGAGCATCTGCTCGATGGAATCCTGGAAGGACTCGAGCCGCCCCTTCACCGAGGGATCGTAGACAAATTTACCCACGCTGTTATTCTGCAAAAAGGGGGCAGTCGACCATATGCTGATCAGTGAAGGCGGGCGCGTATATCCTCGTCCGCCGGCGGGCATCTGGTAGGTTCGGGGTTCGCCGGTATATGGGTGATACCAGGTGATCGTGCCCACGGAGGGAAGCTCTTTGTAGGACTGCGACGAAAAGTTGTCCCAGATATTGCCGGCCAGCGCGTTTGTAGCCAGCGGGCTGCACGCATTGGTTTGCAGCCAGGTCACCGGAATCCGCAGCTCCGACGACAAGAAATTATGCTCCAGAAAGTCCGGCTGTTTCAGCATTTCGATCATTTTGGTTTTGAACTCGGCCGACTGCGTCCAGTTCCAATACTTTGACCAGCATTCGAGATAATTCTTCCCGGCGCAGCCTCCGCCTTGGTCCAGTGCGATCGCCGCGACATCCTTCGGGAATTCCGGCAATTTGCTGGAATGGCATCGCGCGCAGCGCTCCGCA
>DATLVJ010000823.1:0-2445 GCA_035577585.1 Candidatus Limnocylindrales bacterium | reverse complement strand
CCGGCCCGCTGCTCAGATTCACCAGCGCTCCCACCTGCAGCTGCGCTTGCCCTGCAATCCCTTCGATCGGCGCCACCAGCCGTGTAAAATCCAGATTAATTTTCGCGGTCTCCACCGCCGCTTCATTCGTCTTGATCTGCGCTTCGGCCGTTTGCACCGTCGCCTTGGCCGCTAAATTGTTCTGCACCGCGTTGTCCAGATCCTGCTGGCTCGCTGCCTGCTCTTTGGCCAACGGGCCGTACCGTTCCACATCAAGTTGCGTGCGCACCTGCACTGCCTGAGCGTTCGCAAGCAACGCTTTCGCCTGCGCCAATTGTCCTTCCGCTTGATCCAGCGCCGCTTGGAACGGCCGAGGGTCGATCTCAAACAGCAACTGCCCCTTCTTTACAAACGCCCCTTCCTGGTACGTCTGCTTCATGATGTAGCCGGTCACTTGCGCCCGCACATCCGCGTTCGTAAGCCCGTCCAGCGTCCCGATCCACTCGCCGTAGATGGGCACGTCCCTCTGCGTCACCTGAACGACTTCCACCTCCAGCGGCGCACCCGATGGCGCCCCCGAAACTCCCTTGGGCCGCACCGCTCCGATCACCAGGCCCACGATTACCAGCCCAAGCGCCCCGCCAATCCAGAATTTATATTTTGAAAGCGTATTCATTTGTCCCCCGACTACGCGCCCAGCGCATTCCCCAACTTCCCCGCTTCGCCCACACCCCTCCGCAGAATCAGTTCGTGCGGGTATTCCAGGTCAGACACAACATTCCCTGCTTGTGCCTCAAGAAAGCCTCCAGGCCCCGAACTCTCTCTCCGGCGGCGATTCCAGGGGAGAGTATCCTAATCCCGGCATTCGTTTTGAACAAGCACCCTTCTATGGGTGGCTTGGATGCCAAAGACGCCCTCCATGGTCACACCTTTTTTCTTTCCCCAACCCTTTGTGGCCCGCCCTACCCGGAATTCCACAGGCCGTTGGTAACTTCGCGCACCGCTCCTTTCCTTTGGGTTTCTATCTGGGTAAGATTGGTGGCAGGAGAACGAGCCGTATCGTAACGCCCCACAGTCTGAAGGCGAAATTAACCTGGTTGAAACATTGATGAAACTTGGGCCAGGTGAAACTGACAGCAGCCAGAGGTCAACTGTGAAAACGGTAACGAGCGATCCCCTTTTAACCGAAACTTCCCTGTTCCGAGTCACTCTCGCTCAAACTCCAGAGCATCTTATCGCCTGCCAGCGCCTGCGTTACTCCGTCTTCAATGAAGAACTCGGCGAAGGCCTCTCCACCTCAGACCGCGAGCGCCTCGATATCGATCCCTTCGACATTTTCTGCGACCACCTGATGGTCAACGACCTCGAGTCCGGCAAACTCGTCGGCACCTATCGCCTGCAGACCGGCGAAGTTGCCCGCAAAAATCTCGGCTATTACGGCAACCAGGTCTTCGATTTTTCCGTCTACGAACCCTATCGCCGCGAAATGCTGGAGCTCGGCCGCGCCTGCACCCACGTCGATTTCCGCAACATCATGGTCCTCCACGCGCTCTGGAAAGGCATCGCCGTATACGCCACCCGCCACGAATCCCGCTACCTGATCGGCTGCAGCTCCATCACCTCGCAGGATGAAAACTACGGCATGGCCATGTACGCGGCGCTGAAAGATAAATACCTCATCGCTCCCCCGTTGCGCACCAGCCCCCAGCCGGGCCAGGCCTGCCATTCCACCGGCGCCCCCGTCGAATCCACCCGCCCCCCGCGCCTCTTCCGCGCCTATCTAGAAATCTCCGGCCGCATCTGCGGCCCTCCGGCCATCGATCGCGAATTCAAAACCATAGACTTCCTCACCATCGTCGACCTCGCCAATCTCCCTGACCGCGTCCGCAGCCGCTTCTTCTAACCCGGATATCCCACGGCCCGCGTAGCGGCCACCTTTAGGTGGCCGGGTTTTCCCTCTCACCCCCCGATTACCTAAAACCGCATCTCATGTACCATGGGTGCATGTCCCCCGACTTCAACCCTCTCGACTGCCAAGTCCTCTACCGCTTCCCCGAACGCCTCCACAAAAAATCCAGCTGGACCGAACACGTTCCCTTCGCCATGGCCCTCGTCGAGATGCTGCGTCCCCGCGCCATCGTCGAACTCGGCACCCAGCACGGAGTTTCCTACTGCGCTTTTTGCCAAGCCGTCGCCGAACTGAAACTCCCCGCGCGCTGCTTCGCCGTAGACACCTGGCTCGGCGACGCCCACGCCAACTACTACAGGGAATCCGTATTTCTTGATTTGCAGCGATTCCATCGCCGCTATGAAAGCTTTTCCGTCCTCTATCGCATGACCTTCGACCAGGCCTTGCGGAACATCCAGGACGCCTCCATCGATCTCCTGCACATCGACGGCCTGCACACCTACGAAGCGGTCAAAACCGATTTCGAAACCTGGCGGCGCAAGCTGAGCGATCGCGCC
>DATLVJ010000822.1:0-6580 GCA_035577585.1 Candidatus Limnocylindrales bacterium | reverse complement strand
CGGTAGGTCGTATCGCGGGTCTTTGCTCTTCTCGTAAATCATCCCGAACGACGAATAGCCATGGCCCGCCTTCTTGTCCGGCAAATATTCCGGGAAGAGTTCCGGCAGCGCCACCCAATACCAGTAGGGAATCCCATCCCTCCGCTCGCCGCCAGTTGATCCGTACATAAAATGCAGCACGTCATCCGCATATTCCACCGGGCGGTCGCGAGTAAACCGCACCGCCAGGTACACAACCAGGAGCAGCGCGACAACTCCGCCAGAGAGGCAAAGGATTCTCAGCCCCCGGTGTTTTCGCGTCGCACCGTCGTTCATATCCGTAGTCATGGTCAGCCTCGCAGTAGCACTCGAGCGATGTTCGAAGTAACCTACCAGCCGCGCAGCGAATCCTTCCCGATCCTGTCTCACTCGTGAGGATGCATTCTCAGGCCGGTGCGCCACACTCGCGGGGTAGACGGCCTTGCGAAGGTAAGTCAGGAATCCAACGGGCACAAACCCGCGCCCCTCCACCGGGTCAAAATGCAAAGCCTCTTGATCGATCTGAATCTCGTCTTCGAATCGAATTTCCCCGAACGCGATCCAGGGCGCATGGCGATCACCCGCGCGCTGGGCCTCCATCCGGAGAAGCCTGTGCCCCGCGATTGCCTCGCTGAGCTCTTGCTCCCGGCCCGCGTCATCCGTTGGAGAATTTTGCTTCGCGCCCGCGGGAACCAATCGAATCCACAGTTGCTCGGCCGCTTCGCCGATTTGATACCTCGTCTGTGTGTAGTAAAAGTTCCTGAAATAGTCGAACCGCTGGAGGCCATACATCCTGCCTCCGGTGATCAGGTTCACCACCAATTTCCATAGGCGATCGCCGCCCGCGGTGCACAGCAGATCCAGGTCTTCGCCCGGGCGGCGGCTCAACTCGTTCTCGCTCGGGGGAAGTCCGCCGAAAAAACGGCAGGCAATACTCGGCGCGTCCGGTATATGCTCCCGCAACCAACGCGGCGCTGCCTTTTTCATCAAGCCCATCCCCATGCGCAGCATCACCGTGCCTGTGAGCAGTTCGCCGGCCTGTCCCAGATACTCATCCGGCGCGTGCAGCGACCGCGCCGACCCGCGCATCACCCGTCCATCCGGATGAAATGTCCGCGCATCCCGCACGACGCCGCTCACGAACCCGAAAATGCCCGCCACGATTCGGGCAATAAGTCCTTGCCGCGTGTACGGCCCCAGCCGCCTGTCCGCACGCCACGCGGAAAGTGTCCATAGAAACCCGCCGAAATCGCTGACGGCGAACGCCAGAGCCAGCGCTCCGGGAAGAATATTCTTGTACCAAAGCACCGCCATGACCACCGGCGACAGGGGGCGGTCCAGCAGCGAAGCAAACACGAATCCCTCGGCATTCAAGCGGCCGCTGACCACGTAGAGCATGCCGAGCGCCGACACCAGCACGCCCACCAGCCGCAAATAGTTCTCACCCTGTATCGTCAGCGACGGAATATGCAGAAGGGACACGCTTAACCAGGGATCGAGCAGCAGAACGAGCCCCAGCAGCATGTCAAGCACACCGAAGTATTCAACGCTCCTGGCCGCCCGAGACTGTCCTTCCGCCCGCAACAAGCGTTCGAACATGTCGGACAACTTTGGGGCGTTCATGGTGGACGGACTCATATTGGGTATTCAATATTTTCATTCCGCACGGGGCTCCGAGACCCGGTGCACGCTTCCCGGCGACCCCGCGCCTCATAGTTCTGCTGGATCGCGGCGAATCTACCGGCTCGGCCGTGCGGACTATCCTGGCAATTCACGAGGTGCCTGCAACCCCTGATGCGCCGAACCCACTTCGTCCATTCGGAGGTAAATTGAACTTCGCCCAGGTAGTGCCTCGGGCACCCAAATCGTTTCATTCGCTCTCGTCCCGGCGTGATCAAGTCACCCGGAGCTACTTGGGAATGTACTTGGCCACCTCTTTGCCAATCTCAATGAAGCCGAATCCGACGGCGAAGTATGTCCGGCGGCGTTCGACATTCAGATTCCACCCGTAGCTTAGTTGCAGTTTGTTGTCGAACAGGGAGCCGACGATGCCCGCCCCAACCTGCACGTTGGTGCCGGTTGTGTTCGTAAACTGCGTTGTGGCGAGGTTAAAGCTTGGGTCGTTGTAGTTCATGAACGTAACGTTCATTCCTACGCCCGGACCAACTGCGCGGGCAAACTTATTCCAACTTGTCTCGCCCCGCTTGAAGTACGCCACTCCGAACGTCATGCCCGGGGAAGCGGCAAAGTTCACTTTGTTCAAGGGAGGTGCTGTCGAACCTGTCGGCGGTGCGGCCTCGGCATCGGTCACGCCGAGACGCCGCACGAACAGCAGCGATGGCGACCATTGGATCTTTGCTCCGAACTTCTTAATGGCGATTTCGAAAACGACTGGTATTCCTTCACCGGAACCGTCACCCGGAACAGACGCCACCTTCACTGTAAGCCGGTCACCGTCCTTCGCTTGATTGGAAGTCAATGAAATGGTTCCAGTCGCGAGTAGCTTTTTGAGTTGGTCGAACGCGACCGTGCGGCGCTCCCGGGCCAGGGCAACTATGGCGTCCTGGAACATCGCGTCCCATTCATCTTTGGTATGGGTCTCGGACGCTCGCGTCCGTGCAATTTGGTCTCGAGTCTCGCGCCGGAAATCGCCAAAGTCCTGGTATACGAGCTTCACCCGCTCCAGGAGATCCTGAAGCGCTTGTGCTTGCGCTTCGGGCGTACTCTTTGGATCAAACGCAGTTTGAATATTGTCCTTGAATTGCTGCGCGATCCGTTCCATTGAGTCGCGGTCAATCCAAAAGACCTCGATGCCAACCCTTTCAACGATTGTTAGATTCTCCTTTTTAACGAAGAAGTCAGAGATGGCTTGGATTTCGGGTTGGTACAAGCGAAATCGCTCTTGAGCTCGTAACAGACTTTCGTTATCCCATTTCTTTGTCTGGATGGCGGTCTCGATGCCTTTATCGATTTCCATGACCCCCTTCGCTCGCAGATCGATCTCGCTATTCTGCTGCAGCCACTCCCGAGCATCGATCGAAGTTTGAGCTCTCTGGGAGTTGGTATTCTCCACGGCAGGATAGTAAACATATTTCATGATGTCGCCGACCGTGTAAGCCATGTTGAATATCATTGCTTGCACGTTAGCCGCTGACTGGAATGCGGCACCGGTCTGAGTGGCCATGGAAGCCTTATCTATTCCGATCTCAGCATACCCAATCACTGGGACATCCTTGCTCGTATCTCCCGATGAGAGTTTTGCCGTCATATACAGCTTGTTGAGCGCGGGATCATCGCCCATCTTGGAGCCATTAGGAACGATGACAATCGTGCTTTCGAGATCGGCGGCGAATTGCAGGGAATTTCTTGGGTCTTGAGCTTTGGGCTCATAGCGACGCAGGCGGTTGCCCGTCTTGGTGTCTTCGTACACTTCTATAAATGTTGCAGGATCGATAGGATCCGTTGACTTTGCCTTTCGGGATCTTCTCTCACCTTTATCGGGGGCAGATTGTTCCGCGCTGGACAATCTCGCAACTGGCCCCAAGGGCACAACCCAGTGTGGTTCCCGGTTCGGGTTATAAGAGACCCTTTGCATAGGTGCGCTTTGAGATTTCGGTGGCGGAGCGGATTTGTGTTTATCCGCGGGGGGCGCGAGAGAGACGATTTTCAGGTTTGGGGTGTTCACAACCATATGTAAATGGGCGGGAGTGACCAGCAGGGAAAAGTGGCGGACATCTTGTTGTGCCGGTATTCCCGAATCTGCGACTGTTAGGACAAATTCAAACGGCTGCTGTCTGGGAGCGGTAGGCACCCCGCGCAGTTCTCCCGTTGGGAGGAGGTAGATTCCGGGTGGAAGTGCTCCGTCGAGAATTCTCCAGTCTAGGGGCGGCGTTCCACCTTCGGCGCGAAGGTTAAACTCATATTCAACGGCCACTCGCGCTGGCGGCAATGCCACGATGTCTTGTGCGTAGATCGGAACCGGAAGTACGGCGAGGATCGAGAATACGGCGAGAAGGAGCATGGCCCGCTTGTCGAGAATAAGATTCATACCAGTTTGTCCTTTCGTCAGAGGTCGTTTCGCCGCGCTTGGGTTCGTGGGCTGACTTGGCCGGAAATTCACGTCGCTGCCCGGTAAACGCACGTACACCGGACCCAGTTCATTCTTTTCTTGGGTGATTTGACTTTTGCTCAGGTAGTGTTTCGAGGAACCAAACCGTTTCACAGTATAATCGATACACACACAGAAAATGTTCACTCCCCACGAGCGGCAACAACGACACTCAGGCGGCGTTTTGGCTGGGCTTGAGGGTTTGACAGGCAAGAAGGCAGTAAACTCGGAAGCAATGACTGTCAAGAATTGACCAGGAATCCACCCATCCTCGCCAAACGGCGAGGGCTGGGTATTGCATTAGTTCAACGTGCGGGCTTGAAAAATTAAATCGCCTGCTCGGTATCTGATAGAAAATTCAACTAAATTCCTTTGCCAGCCGCAAGATACCGACAATTTTTGTTTTTTGGATTTGCTCTGTTCTTGTTCATTTTGCGTCGGTTTTAGTGACAGTTTGGTGACAGTCGAGCGTTTCAGGATTCTAGCGACCTGAGTGTCACACGCTCGAGCCTCACACACCCTAAAATTCGCGACTGTGATGAAACGAACACAGCCGGAACCTCACTATCTTCTAACACCAGGCCGCCACTCACAGGGGAGGAGAGTCGATGCGACACCTTAAGTACCTCTTTATGGGGTTGGCTTTGCTTTCTCCTGTCGTTCTCTTTGCGGGACAAATTTACGGCACGCTGACTTCCGCCGGTAGACCGGTTGCACGAGCCGCTGTTGAAATCAAATGCGGGGAGAACGTCACCCAAGGGACGACAGCCTCCGACGGTTCCTACCGAATCAACGTTCAGCAAAGTGGGCAATGCACTCTGAGCTTGCCAGGCTATACGGGGCGCCCATCAGCAGTTGTGTTTTCCTTTCCCAATCCGTCCCAGTTCGATTTTGAGCTCATAGGTCCTGACGCAAGGGGCAATTACGTCCTAAGGAAAAGGTGAAGCCGTGGACGAAGAAGCATCTGCTAGCGACAAAGCCTCTGTCGAGGCTAGTTCCCAAGCCTCGCAGAAGGCGGAAGAAAAATCTTCCACACGAATAGATCTCCTCAAAGCGGTCGCTATGCCTTTGGTCACTCTGATCTTAGGCTTCTGGTTTAATGCGTCTCTCAATACGCGCCAGGCTCGCGAAAATAACTATCGGATGTATGCCGAGATGATGGGACGGCGTGAGGAAGCCGACAGCCTTTTGCGGAAAGACATGTTCAACTCCATTCTCGGGACGTTCATGAGCAAAGATCAAAAGCTGAATCTTGATCAGCAGCTCGATCTGAATGTGCTTAACTTGGAGTTGCTGGCCTCTAACTTCCATGAGTCTTTGGATATCGCGCCGCTGTTCAGAGCAGTGCGACGCAGGATCCCGGACCAACAGCAGGGCACCTATGCGTCACTGCGCGAACGTTTGGAAAAAGTTTCGCAACAGGTGATAGAACGTCAACTCACCGTGGTCTCTGACAGCGGAATGGTGGAGATCGGGGACACAGCGTCGCTGGGCGTAGTCGATGATCTGAAGGCTTACTTATACTTTGGATCGCACTCCATCCCCGACGCAGCATTCCAACCGGGACAAGGTGTTTCCCGTCTGTGTTTGTCGATGAGTTCTAACGATCGGGAGCGTCATTATCGGCAATTTAAGCTCGAATTAACCAAGTATGATCCAATCGCGCGTGAAATCCAGGTTCGTCTCTATGTCTCCAAGGTCTTGACAGTCGAACAATGCCAGCAAGCGGATCTGGATCTTGTCGGGTACAGGGAAATCGACACGGAATTCTGGGTGGGATTATTTGATTTTCCTATGATCGATAACACGCGGCTTTCTCATAACGAGCGATGCGCCGTATCGATGACCTCTCTGGAGCCGCCTGACTCGTTGAGACTTGCGCTGGCGTACTTTCCTGGCTCGCGCGCGAGTCTAAAAGACAAGCCCTATTACGATGAACTGCTACATGACTTACTGCCCGATAAACATCCGGCGTTAGAAAACCAGGAGCAACCATAGGAGGGAATACGATGAAACATAAAACTGGAATTCTCAGTGTTCTCCTGTGTCTGGCACTTCTGTGCGTTGCGCCATCGAAGTCCGGCTTCCAAATCGATCAGGACACACCAAAGACAGGAGACAAGGTCGACAAGAAGGGGGATGCAGACTCGCTTATCAACGTCCGCTTCAGAATATCTGCCGAAAACAAAGACACCCTCCCCACGCAATCGAAAGTCGAGCTGAGCGGTGCCGACGAGAAATGCAAGAATGTGCATGGAAATCAGGACATAAAGTCCGGTGAGGTGATGTTCACGAAGATGCCCGTATGCAAGATCAAGCTCAAGATTTTTGTTACGGGTTTTGACACTCGGGTTGTTATCGTGGACTTGGCTGGCTACAAGGAACCAATGTTGGTTGCTTTAAAGGCTAACGGAACGACGGTAGTGACCCCCAGCCCGTGAATCAATGAGTTCA
>DATLVJ010000821.1:0-9862 GCA_035577585.1 Candidatus Limnocylindrales bacterium | reverse complement strand
TGATGCGAGAGAATCCGGAGCCGTCGAGCGAAACGCGGTAGAGCTGGCGCTCGATGGGCGATTTTTCCGTGGCGGTAAAGTAAACGACGCCCTTCGCTTCGTCCACCGCTTCCACCTGCGACACTTCCCAATCGCCTTTGGTCAGTTGAGCAAGCTGTTTGCCGCCAAGATCGTAAAGGTAGAGATGGCGGTATCCGGTGCGTTCACTGGCCCACAGAAAACGTTTCGAGTCCTTCAGGAATCGCAGATCGTCGTTGACATTGATCCAATCCGGGGCTTTTTCGGTGAGGATCGTGGCAGCTTTTCCGTTCGATGCGTCCGCAAACAACAGGTCTAGCTGATTCTGCTCGCGATTGATCCGCTGGATGGCGAGGTGCTTTGAATCCGGAAGCCAATTTACACGCGCAAGATAAATGTCGGTTTCCGATCCGGTATCCATCAGGCGAGGCGCGCCACCCACGGAAGAGACCACATACACATGCACGATGGGATTTGCGCCGCTGGGAACGGGGTAGCGCTCGAGCTCCGCTTCGCCGGTGTAGGACTCGAAGTTCACCAACGAGAATTGCGAGACCTTTCGTTGATCCATTTCAAGATAGGCCACGGAAGCGGAATCAGGCGACCACCAATAAGCCGTGGTGATGTCGAGCTCTTCGGGGTAGACCCAGTCGAGTTCGCCTTTGTGAATATCTTCCGTGCCGCCTTGCGTCAGGGCGTGCTCTTTGCCGTCGGCGGTGCTCACCGCCCAAAGATTGTGGCCGCGGATGAAGCTGACGTATTTGCCGTCGGGAGAAATTTTTGGGTCGGCGAGTTCTTGCGTTCCCGAAACGAGGACGCGGCTGGACCCAGTTTTAAGATCGTACCAGGCAAGCGAATTCGCGCCCTGGAAGAGAATCGCGTCACCCAAGGGCGCCCACTGGTAGAGCGGCGGCGCGTGACGCCCGAGGCCTGTGGCCTGCGTGTTGGCGGCAGCGGGGTTTGTAAGCGCCGCGTCCCATTTATCGGCGGGAACGAGAGCGGAGCGCTGACCTGTGGCTGGGTCCACTACCCAGAGTTCGCGGCGCGCATCTTTTCCGGTGCCAACGGTTTCGACGTAACTGAGGCGTTTGCCGTCGGGGGTCCACGTAAGGCCGGCGTTCAGGTGGCCGGAGAGCGACGGAGCGCGGAAGATGCGGTCAACGGTGAGTTCGCCGGGATTCGATTTGGGTTGCTGTTGTTGCGCGCGACTGGCGGGGACTGCGGAAAACAGAGCGAATCCCATTAGGCCGGAGAAGATCAGGTTGCGGAGAGTCTGCTTGCGGATCATGCTGGCTCCTTCGAGAGATCGAAAATGTCTACTACTGCAAGGCGGAAAGACCAAACATGCCCGTCGTGTAGAAATATCAGGGACGGGCAAGACGCCCGCCTCAGAAGGCGGCCGCTACAAGGGCGGCCTTCGAGCCGGTCGAGAGATCGGCCAGCACCCGCTAGCCGGGGGGCCAGCGGAAATTGCG
This sequence comes from Candidatus Limnocylindrales bacterium, assembly GCA_035577585.1. Taxonomy (GTDB): domain Bacteria; phylum Acidobacteriota; class Terriglobia; order Acidiferrales; family UBA7541; genus Acidiferrum. The sequence continues at coordinate 8,369 of DATLVJ010000821.1, read as the reverse complement.
GCCGCCAAGGAGATGCAGGTGCAAATGGAACACGGACTGTCCGGCGCCGGCCCCGTTGTTGAACACCGTGCGATAGCCGGAGAGCAAACGCAATTCCTTCGCCAGATTGGCGGCAACCAACTGCAGCTTGCCGAGCAATGCCTGGTCCCCGGGCTCGGCATCGTGCAACGCGGCGAAATGCTTTTTCGGGCAAATCAGAATGTGCGTGGGCGCCTGGGGGTTGATGTCTTCAAAGGCGAACACGTCGTCAACCTCATAGACGAGCTTGGCGGGAATTTGTTTTGCGGCGATTTTGCAGAACAGGCAGTTGGGGTCCATCTACTTCACTCCTGAGGGGACTTTTTCGTCGAGCCGGATCACCATCGGCGAAAATCCTTCGGCATTACGGAGTTTTTCGCCGAAATCCTGGGCCGCCTCTTGCCCGGAAATCCTGCCGACGCGCACGCGATAAAACGGGCCATCGGAAGAATCATACTGCTGTATGAAGATGGGAGAGTAGCTGGCGCCCAGACGATCGCGCAGCCGCTCGGCGTTGCCGCGATCGTGGAACGCTCCGACTTGCACGGTGAAAAAGCCGGCGGTGACATCCACATTGCCTAGGACTTCGACCCGCACCGGGACGACGCCGGGGCCGATGGATTCGATCTCGCGCGCGGCAGCCTGCGAGAGATCGATGATGCGGTTGTCTACGAAGGGGCCGCGATCGGTGATGCGCACGGTGGTGGTCTTTCCATTATTCAGATTCGTGACCCGGACCATGGTTTCAAAGGGCAGCGTGCGATGCGCGGCGGTCAGTTTATACATGTCGTAGACTTCGCCGTTTGAAGCGCGGCGGCCGTGGAACGGGTTGCCGTACCAGGAAGCGTTGCCCTCTTCGGTGTAGCCGACGGGTGCGGGTGGCGGCGGCGTCTTTGCATGCTTCGGATGTGCGGCCGCTGGCGGCGTGCTGGATGGCACAGAAGTGCCGGGCTTGGCGTTATCGATGGTTTCCGCGGGCGCAGGAGAGGGCGGAGTGGGTGCAGGCTGGCGATCGGCGACCGGACGTCTGCCGGCGCAGCCCAGCAGAAGCTGGGTCGAAATGTAGAGCAGGGCTAAGGCGTGGAGGCGAGACGGATTCACGATTTGGCGTCGGTCGAGGCTTGGGAGCCCCGGGCCGCAACCCGTGCCTCCAGCTTTCGGGCGGCTTCGGAAAGTTTTTCGGAGGCTTCGCGCAGCACCTGGGCGGTGCGCCTTTCGGTGGCTGGGGCCACTTCTTCGTCGACAAACTTGCGGAGGCGAGCCAACTCTTCCTCCAACCGCTTGCCAATCTCTTCGAATTTGTCCATGGCAGCCTCTTTTGCCCGCATCCCGGAACGTGGAGCGAGATTCCGGTATTATAGGAACGCGCAAAAGTGCATGCAAGGAGGAGTGTTGGCCCTTCCGTATCGTTGGCAATACCGGGTGGACCGCTGGAAGCAGATGTTCGGGGGGATGTTTGGCGGCGGCGAGAAACGACCGCAACTGTGTCCCGCGTGCGGAGCCCTGGTAGGCATCACGGCGACGCGCTGCCACGAGTGCGGAACCAACCTGCGATTCGGGCTAGCCGCTTGGAGCAAGGGCCTGGCTGAATTTTTCGGCGGCCACGCGCCGGTGACGGTGGCAATTCTGATTTTGAACATCGTGTTTTTTGCCGCCGAGCTGATGGGCACGATCCAGTCCGGGCAGTTCGGAGGACTCAGCATTCTCTGGGGCATGAACGGGGAGACGCTCTATCGGCTGGGCGCGTGCTTTGGTCCGAGCATTTATCAAGGGCATGAATGGTACCGGCTGATCACCGCGATGTTCCTGCACGGCGGGTTGATCCACATTGGTTTCAACATGATGGTATTCCTGGACCTGGGACCAATCGTGGAGGAGGTTTACGGCTCCGCCCGGTATCTCTTCCTGTATGTGGTGATGGGAGCGGCAAGCTTCGCGGTCAGCAGCCTGGCGGGACATTTTTCGCTTGGGGCCAGCGGCGCGATTCTGGGATTGGTCGGCCTGATGATTGCTATCACCACGCGGCGCGGGGGCGCGTATATGCGTGAATTGCGCTCGCGACTGATTTCCTGGGTAGTCACGATTTTCGCGATGGGCCTGCTGTTCACAGGAATGCGTACGGATAATTGGGCGCATGCCGGCGGATTGGCTGCCGGATTTCTACTCGGCAAAGTTTTTGCAGACCGCCAACCTCTAAACGGTTCGGAGAAAACACGAGGATATGCACTAGGATGGCTGGCGGGCGCCGTTCTGCTGGTAAGTTTCGTTTTCATGGTTCTAAACTACCGGCACCCATTGCCGCCCTGGTTATTCCGTCCGCAATAAGATTCGTCGAATTTTCTTTATCAGGCCGAGTGGTGCAGGCGGCGGGCGACGGTGACGGCGTAGTGGAAGCCGGAAATGACGACAAAGGCGCTGACCGCGTAGGCCAGGTAGTGGAGAAGGACACTCACCCGCTCGTTGGGATAAGCGGCGCCGTAGACCGTGAAGAAAACCACGGCAATTTCAAAGAACGTGGTGGCCTTACCGAGGAGACTTGGCGGGAAAGGCCGGTACCCCTGAATAATCAGAATGACGGCGGCCACGACAAGCAGCAGCATGTCGCGGCTAATCACCAGAATCGTCAGCCACCAGCCGATTTTCTTTTCCATCGCGAGCACAATAAATGAAGAACTGAGCAGCAGTTTGTCGGCGATTGGGTCGAGATACGCGCCAAGAGCGGATTTCTGGTCCAGGCTGCGGGCCAGCAGACCGTCCAGCGCATCCGTTGCGGCGCTGACAAACAGCACCAGCAGCGCCCACTGGTATTTTTCATACAAAATCAGAATGAGGAAAAATGGCAGGAAGCCCAGGCGCAAAAACGTAATTTGGTTGGGTACGGTCCAGATCCGAGCTTTCATTGGTCAAAAGGATAACGCAGTTCAGGCAAACTGCGCGAGGTAATCCATCAGCGAGCGGCCGATTTTGCGCTGAAAAATCTCGGACATCGAGGGGATGGAGCCGGAAGGCTCGTCGAGAGAGATGCGTTCGACGCGGGTCATGGGGAAAAAGATGGTTGGCAGGCCGACGCGCTCGGCATCCAACTGGTTGATTTGGCTGACGAAGTGGTCGAAGGAATTCAAATCAACGCCACGCATGGTAACCCCGCTGGGATTGATTTCCAGCAAGATGCCCCAGATTTTTTCGCGAGGGGAATGCAGGCTGACGATGACGATAGAGTTGGGTTCCATGAATGTTTATTGTCCTATCTCCCTTCCAGAATACCGCAGGCGAATCAAAATTCGGGAAGAGTTGTGGTGGAGGTTTCCGGCCAATTGTACGGGCTGGAGTTCAGCGGAATTTTCCTGGTTTCGCGGTTTCGTAGGAATGACTGAGCCAATCCAGCGCGTCGTGGAGGTCGGTATCGGAAATCGGTGTGAACGAGAACCAGCCTTTTCCCGGAGAGTTGGTGTGAAGGCGAAGATCGCTTTCGGCTCGCTTCAAAAGAGCCGGGGGCATGGGATGGAATTTCAGGAGGATGGAAGGGTCCGGACCGAATCCGCGGGAGTTGGGGAGCGCGGCGAAAATCCTTTTTCCACGATAAATGGCCCGGAAGCCGAACATGCGCTTGGCGATCACGCCGGGCCAGGTGAGCAATTCGGATTCAAGCAGGACCGACCAGCGGCGCGTCTCTTCCGAGACAGGCAAGAGCTTCGGCCGCGTGACAGCCGGTTTCCGGCGAATTGGCTTGGATTTCGTGGTCTGCACAGATTTTCTAGACAGGCATGACTGCGGGGCCATTAGACGGTAGATGGAGTTTTGGCTCGGTCAGAGATTGCACCAGTTCGAGTGTCGCGTCGGGTGCGAGTTCGCGAAGCACCAGGCCTTGGGGAGTGATGTCGATGAAGGCGAGTTCGGTGACGATGTGATCGACCACTTCGACACCGGTCAAGGGCAGGGTGCATTTTTTGAGGATTTTAGGCTTGTTGTCACGCGTGGCGTGTTCCATCGCGATGAAGACGCGCTTCGCTCCGGCAACCAGGTCCATTGCGCCGCCCATGCCTTTCAGCATTTTGCCGGGAATGGCCCAGTTGGCCAGCGTGCCTTTTTCATCCACCTGCAGCGCGCCGAGGACGGTCAGGTCCACGTGGGCGCCGCGAATCATGGCAAACGAATCAGCGGAAGAAAAATAACAGGTGCCGGGAAGCTCGGTGACGGTTTCCTTTCCGGCATTGATGAGGTCGGGATCGACTTCGGCTTCGCGCGGATACGGCCCAACCCCGAGCATGCCGTTTTCGGATTGCAGAATGACGTCCATACCGGCGGGCACGTAGTTGGCGACAAGCGTGGGCATGCCGATGCCAAGATTGACGTAGTAGCCGTCGCGAAGCTCTTTGGCTATGCGGCGGGCGATGCGTTCACGTTTCTGTTCTTCGGTCATAAAGGCAGTTTAGGGTCCACAGCCTACTGTTTTCAGCTAAAGACTAAAATCAAAGACATGGGCCCACTCAATTCTTTGTGCCCGTAATCGTGAATATCCATATAGAGAGCAGCATCAGGGCAACCAGGCTTTGCAATATTATGGTGGACCAATACAACATAGGATTGTCTTGACGATTTGTATAAGCCTTCCATCGTCGATCATAAAGCTTACCTGTACTAAGTTCGTAGGCGAGCCGCCCGACCAGAAGCGAGCTGACAATCAAGCCCCCGATTGTGAACAAAATTATCAACCCTTCCTCACGGTGCGTTTTTCGATGCGCTTTACGTAGTTGGCGCCTTCGAAGATTGCATTGACGTAGATGCCGGGAGTGTGGACTTGGTCGGGTGGTAGTTGGCCGGGTTCGACGAGTTGTTCGACTTCGGCGATGACGTAGTCCGCGGCGGTGGCCATTACCGGATTGAAGTTGCGGGCGGTTTTGCGGAAGACGAGGTTGCCCCAGCGGTCGCCTTTCCAGGCCTTGATGAAGGCGAAATCGCCACGCAGGGCGCGCTCCAGAACGAAGTGGCGGCCGTCGAATTCACGGGTTTCTTTTCCATCGGCGACCATGGTGCCGTAACCGGTAGGGGTGTAAAAGGCTGGGATGCCAGCGCCGCCCGCACGGAGGCGTTCGGCGAGAGTGCCTTGCGGGTTCAGCTCCACCTGCAATTGGCCGCTCAAAACGAGTTGTTCGAACAGCTTGTTCTCGCCGACATAGGTGGAAATCATTTTTTTCACCTGGCGATTTTGCAACAGCAGGCCGATGCCGAAGTCGTCTACTCCCGCGTTGTTGCTTACCACGGTGAGGTCTTTCGTTCCTTTGCTTCGTACTGCAGCGATAAGATTCTCCGGAATGCCGCACAAGCCGAAGCCACCCATCAAGATCGTCATGCCATCGCGCAGATTGGCGATGGCAGCGTCGGCAGAGGCGATGCGTTTATCCATGAAGAAGGTTTTAGCATAGCCGGGAGGATTGTGTCGCCCCTCCGGGGCTTTTCCCGTGCGGGTCCGGACCCAGCGCTTGCGCGCTGGGCTAGTGGCGTGGCGCGCTTCCGGCGCTGGCTACTGGAGATGTGAAGAGAGTTGCGAGCGGAACGCGTGCGGAGTCTGGCCGGTGACGCGGCGAAACTCGCGGGTGAAATGGCTCTGGTCGGCGAAGCCGGTGAGCTGGCTGATTACGGCCAGCGGCAACTCGCGGTCGAGCAGAAAACGGCAGGAGGCGCGGATGCGTAGGCGGCGAGTATATTCGCCGATCCCTTCGCGCTGGAAACGGCGGAAAACGCGGGAAAGATGCACGGGGTGCACGCCGGCCACGGCACTCAAGTCGTCGAGGGTGAGGCGCGCGCAACATTCGGCGTGCAGTTTGTCCAGTACGCGGGTGAGCCAATCCGGTGCATGCTGCTTTTCCTGAAAAGGGAGCCGCGCCGCCAATCCCGTCACTTCGGCCAGCAGGCTCTCCACGCAAAGTGGATCTGCCTGTTCGACCGTGAAAGTTTCCCGAAACAGCTGCATGGCCAACCAGAACAGCGGCCCGCCGCGCGTGTCCTCGCATCCCCGGTCGAGATTGCCGGAACATTCGGCGAGCCGCACTTTCCAGCCGGGCCTTAATTCGACGTGGAAGAAGCGCAATCCACCCGGCGCGATTTCGTCCTGGTGCGGGATGCCCGCGGGACGGAACATCAAAGACATCGGCGAAAATTGTTTTTGCTGGCGGCCATAGCGCTCGCCATAAAAACCACGGAGCAGCAATCCGAAAAACGGCAATTCGTGCGAGTGCATCGGCAATTTTCGCGGCACGGGATGGCGCAGATCGCTGAACACCGCCCCGGAGGATTCCAGGCGATGGCGGACGGCGCCGAAGAATTGGCCGCCTTGAAGGCGAGATTCGCCGCTGGGTGTGGGTCGTGATTCAGCCATTGGGATTCCGGGCGCGGAAAGATGTTGCTTTTGTTCTAGACGCGGTTCGGAGGAATTGGTTAGTTTTGTGCACGAGTGGCGGATACACGGATGGAGGAAAAGCAATGTTGAGAATTGGCGTGCTGTTGGGCATCTCGTTGGCGCTGTTAATTCTGGGGAGCGTGCTTCCCCCTGCAAACGAGGCGAATCCCGTTCCCGCGAACATACCCCAATATACGGCGGACGGGCAGTTGAAGTTCCCCGCAAATTACCGCGAATGGGTGTACCTGAGCACGGGAATCGACATGAACTACCGGCCGAATGCGGGGATGAATCATTCCATGTTCGACAATGTCTTCGTGAACCCGGAATCGTACAAATATTTCGTGGCCAACGGCACCTGGCCGGACAAGACCATCCTGGTGCTGGAAGTGCGCGGCGCGGAAACCAAGTCCGCGATCAACAAAGCGGGCCATTATCAGACTACCGAAGTGATGGGCCGCGAGGTTCACGTGAAGGATGAAAGCCGTTTCCCTGGAAAGTGGGCTTTTTTTGGCTTCGACGACGCCCCAACGGCAAAGATGTTTCCGGTGGAGATGGAGTGCTACTCGTGCCACGCGCAGCACACGGCCGTGGATACGACCTTTGTACAGTTTTACCCGACGCTGATTGAGATTGCGAAGAAGAAGGGGACGCTGAGTGCGTCGTATTTGAAGGAAGAGCCGTCAGTCGCGAAATAACATCCGGACCGCCTCAGAAGGCGGTCCCTACAGAGATCGCAGGAGCTTGTAGAGTTCGTTGGCGGCGTCGAAGTCGGCTTCGAGTTCGCGGGAGCCGAGGCGTTCGCGGAGATCATCGAGACGCCGGGCAAAAAGATCCAGCGCCGCGGAGAGCACTTCCCGGTTGGTGAGGACGATGTCGCGCCAGGTGGCGTAGGAGCTTCCGGCAAGGCGCAACGTGTCGCGCAATCCCGGCCCTGCCAACGTAATGGGCAAGCCGTTCTCGTCGAGGCGGTCGTAGAGAAACGAGCCGAGCGCAACAGCGGTGAGTTGCGGAAGATGAGAAGCGAGTCCCACCGCGTAATCGTGCTGCTGCGCTCCCAGCCACGTGGGCCGCGCACCCAATTTTTCCAGAATCTTCGTGAACGCAATGATTCGCGGGTCGCGATCATCCTGCGCCGGCCCGATAAGCGCGTAAGTGGTTTTCTGAAACAATTCAGCGTCCGAATGCGCGAAGCCGGAAAGTTCGCGCCCGGCCATCGGATGTCCCCCCAGGAAAATGGGGCTCGATTCTTCTTCCTCAAACAACTCGGCGGCAGTGGTGCAGATACGCATCTTGGTGCTGCAGGCGTCCGTGACCAGGGCTTGCGGCGAGGCGTTTTGGGCAATTTCGGGAAGAATGTCCAGGGTGACGCCGATGGGGAGCGCGATGTAAATCAAGTCGGCGCCGCGAATGGCGGGTTCAATTGCTCCGGAAAACGTTGCGTTGGCCACGCCGGAGTTTTCCAGATCGCGGGCGATTTCTGCGCGGTCCCAGCCCGCGATGTATATGTCCGGGGTATATTTGCGCAGAGCCCTGGCAAACGAGCCGCCGATGAGGCCAGTGCCGAGAATGGTTGCGCGTTGAATCAGGTGGGGCATCGTTACGCGACGCGGCGGCCGACGGCCGGCGCGATGATGCGGATTTCACTCATGAGTTGCGCGAACTGGGTCGGCTCCAGAGATTGTGCGCCGTCCGAGAGGGCGTGATCGGGGTCGTTGTGTACTTCGATCAGCAGGCCGTCGGCGCCGGCGGCCACCGCGGCGCGGGCCATGGCGCCGACTTTGTCGCGGCGTCCGGTGCCGTGCGATGGATCGGCAAAAATCGGAAGATGCGAAAGTTTCTGGATTACGGGGATCGCGGCAATGTCCAGCGTGTTGCGAAGGTAGGTGTCAAAGGTACGGATGCCGCGCTCGCAGAGGATGACGTTGTAGTTTCCACCGGCCAGAATATATTC
>DATLVJ010000820.1:0-4298 GCA_035577585.1 Candidatus Limnocylindrales bacterium | reverse complement strand
AAACGGAGCGCGGGATCTTCACCCATGATTTTGTGGATGGCGACGCCGATTTTGTCTTCATCGGCGCGGGTTTTGGGTTCGACGGCGAAGGTGATGGAAGGCTCGGGAAGTTTGGCGGGGGCGTAATAGATTGGAGCGGCTTTGTCGCCGAGAGTGTCGCCGGTGATGGTTTCTTTGAGTTTGGTGATGGCCCCGATGTCGCCGGCGTGCAATTCCTGAATTTCGGTGAGCTGTTTGCCCTGGACGACCATGGTGTGCTGAAAGCGTTCGGGGATGTTGCGATTGAAATTTTGCAAAGTGGCGTCGTTTTTGAGGACGCCGCTTTTCACCTTGAAATAGTTAATGCGGCCGGAGAAGGCGTCGGCGAGGGTTTTGAAGGCGAAGACGGAGAGCGGCTGCGAGTCGTCGTACTTGCGCTCGATGCGGTCGCCCTTTCCGCCGAGGTCCTTGAAGCCGAACTGGGAGTGCTCGTCGGGATGGGGAAAGACATCGGCGAGGAAGGTGAGCAGGCTGGAGCTGCCGACATTGCGCGTGGAAGATATCATCAAGACCGGGACGATTTTTTCAGCAACAATTGCTTTACGGACGGCAGGGATCAGGTCCTGAATGGGAATGGTGCCTTCGCGGAAAAACTCCTCCATCATTTCGTCGTCGCCCTCGGCGATCATTTCGACCAGGCGCTCGTGAGCTTCTTCGGCTTCGTCCTTCAGAGCGTCGGGAATATTTTCGACGGTGGCTTTGCCGTCCCCGTCGGGCGTGTACATGTGGGCTTTCATGGAGACGAGATCGATGACGCCGCGAAAACCTTTTTCGGCGCCGACGGGCATCTGGAGCGGGACGACGGTACGGCCAAAAACCTGGATGAGGGATTCGAGGGAGCGCTCAAAGCTGGAGAGATCGCGATCCATCCAGGTGAGGACGAAGGCGCGGGGAATATCGTATTCGGCGCAATAGTCCCAGACTTTTTCGGTGGTGACCTGGGCACCGACATGGGCGTCGACGGTGATGAGAGCAGCGTCGGCGGCGATGAGAGAGGCTTTTGTTTCGGTGATGAAGGTGGAGTAGCCGGGGAGATCGAGGAAATTGATTTTGACGGTATTGCCGGCGCAGAGGGTGCAGGCCCATTCGGCGTTGGCGATGCCGGTTTGGATGGAAATTTTGCGGGCGATTTCTTCTTCGTCCCAATCGGTGGTGGTGGTGCCTTCCGCAACTTTGCCGAAGCGTGGCGTGACTCCGGCGGAATACAGTAACGACGACACCAGTTGCGTTTTTCCGGTGCCGCCGTGGCCTACAATGCCGACGTTTCTGATGTCCTTGGTTTGATAGATTTTCATGACAAACCTCCGCGTAGGTGTGACCAAACGAGGTCACCGGGCGATGGTCCGCCGAGCGAAGAAACAGGCGCGGGCCGGCGCCTGGTGAGAGATTTGGTTTGAAGGAGAGCGCGGCCCTACCTGGGTCCCGCAAGCGGGGCGAAGGAGAAAAGAGTAAATCCCTGGTCCGCTCTTCTTAACGGGGGGATGCTAGCACAGGGGCGGGGTGGGGGCAATGGAGAGGGGCGTTTCCACGGTGGTGTCTGTTGTCAGGGGGTCGGTGAGGGATCGAAGAGGGCTTTTAGGTTGAGCTTGCTGGATTTAGGGAGTTCGAGGGTGCGGGAGAAGTCTGGGCGGCCTGGGGATTTGAGGAGGATGGCGTGGGAACCGGCGGGAAGTTTTAGGGTGGCGGGAGCGTTGCCGTGGAATTTGCCGTCGACGAAGATTTCGGCGGCGTCGGGTTCGGAGGTGATGGTGAGTTGGCCGTAGCCGTCGGGCGGGGCGTACGAGACTGGAGATGAAGCGGGCGGGGTGGAGGATTCCGCGAGTTGAGTTGCTGCGGCGGCTGGTTCGGCGGAATCGGCCGGAGCATCACTGGAGGCGCGAACGGTTGCACCTGAGATATCCGGATAGAACCGATGGAGGACGGTCAGGAGATCGGTGGAGCTGAGGGCAAAGCCGATGCCGGTGACGTTTTTCTTTGTGATTTTCAGGGTGTTGAGGCCGACGACCTGGCCGCGGGAGTTGAGAAGCGGCCCGCCGGAATTACCGGGATTGATGGGGGCGTCGGTTTGAATCCAGGTGCCGGGGCCGAAGGAGGGAAATTTTCCGACGGCGCTGACGATTCCTTTTGTAGCGCTGAAAAGCATGGCGTCGCCGGGATTGCCAACGGCGAGGACGGATTCGCCTTGCTGGACGGCGGAGATGTCAGCGAGAACGAGGTAGGGAAAAGCGTAGTTGGGCGACGGGGGATCGGCTTTGACGAGCGCGATGTCGAGGTCGGCGTCAATATAAACGACGCGGGCTTGCAGTTGCACATTGTCGGGAAGCAGGGCGAGGAGCGTGGAATCGCCGCGGGCGACGTGGGCGTTGGTGGCGATGACGCCGGTCGCGGTGACGAAAAAGCCGGAGCCCATCGTATTGAGGCCTTTGAGGCAGACAACAGCGGGCTTGGCGCGCTTGACGATTTCTTCGAGGGAGAGATCGAGTTGGAAGGTGGCAGGTTGGGCGGAGGAGACGGCGGCGACTGTGCCGGTGAATGCGGCGGAGATGAGTTCGAGATCGGCATGGAAGTGATCGGATTTGATGAGCCAGTATTCGCCGTGATTGTGGCCGTGGAGGTCGATCCAGTTCATAGGGCCGACGGTGAGGTTGATTTCGCGGGTGGCATAGCCCGGCAAGGAAAGGCGGGCGATCATGGGATGTTCGAGACGCTGGCCGAGTGTGGTGTGAGTACGATGAAAGTAGCCGCCGGGAAAATCTTTTTCGAAGGGAGTGGCGCCGAGGGTGATGCCGTCGAGTTCGACGGTTGCGCCGGGAGGGGTGCTGGTGATTTTGAGGGTGTCAGCGGAAGAGGAAGCAACGAAGCAGAGAAGGAATGAAGCAAGGAGAAGCGAACGGAAGAGGGGGATCCGTGGCATGAGAGGATACCTGGGCTGAGTATACTAGATATATATATGAATGGGGAACAACTATAGAGCGGGTGGACGGGGATCAGGAATGCGGCTTTTGGGAGTAGCCCGGGCAGGCGAGGACGGGAAGACGCGGATATTTCGGGAAGGTTGGGTCGGACTGGGCGAGCTGGCAGAGGAGGAATTGCGAGCCTTTGTTGGATTCAATGAGGCGGGAGTGGAGACAATCGGCGCAGAGGCCGATGCGCGGATTGGCGGCGGGCGATGATTTGGGTGCGGACATAGACTGGTTTGGCCGCCGGGAGAATCAGTTCGGTTTGGGTGGATCCGCGGACCCGGCGGGAGGCGCGGGGGCTTTTGGCTTGGCGAATTGCGAGTCGTTGAGGGAAATGTTGGTTTCAATTTTGGTGGCGGTGATTTTCTGGATCTGATCGGATTCAGTGGCGGCAGATTCGACGAGGAAGGGATATTTCAGGCCGTCGACTTCGCGAAAATCGCGGAAATAGGTTTCCCAGGGAAGAACTTTGTCGCCTACCTTGCGCATGCCCTGCCATTTCATGATTAAGCCGGTGGAGGCATCGAAATAGAAATAGCTGGCTTCGCCTAACTTGTCGGTAAGTTTCAGTTTGTGGACGATCTTGCCGTCGATCTGTTCCTTGCCTGCGTATTCGATCTGATTGCCCTTGGCTTTATAGTCGACGAAAGGGCCTTCGAAATCGGCTTCGTCGGCGATGCCCGAAATATCCGCGGGCGTCATAGGAAGAACAGCGGCGTTCGGGGCGAAGGGGTTGTAAATCCAACCGGAGGACTTGCCGTCATAGACGCGGATGAGACTTTGGCCATTGACGGTGAGTTCCATGTGCATCTTGAGGGGGCGCTTGCGTTCGACGAAGAAGGGACCTTCGACGCCGGGGGCGAAGGTGATGGTGCCGGCGACGCGTTCGGTCTGGATGGCTTTGATTTTTGCGAGGCCGCCGCGGGCTTTGAGGTAGGCGTTGATGACGTCATCGGCTGTCTGGGCGGGGAGGGTAAGCGGGAGGGCAAAAAGAAACGTTATGGCCGTTAATGCGAGACGCTGTGGCAGGCGGCGAATTTTTGCGTTTGCGGACATAAGAGAATGTTAGAGAGAGTTGGAAGGCCGGTCAACAGGGAGAACATTTCCAGAGAAGTTTTTTTGCTCCGTGGCGGCGGGGAGATCCAATCGTTGATCTTGCATGGATGATCGGTTGAGGTCCTTCGAGCCGCAAACTGCGCGGCTCTCAGGATGGCAAGCTGTTGTTTGGCGGTTCATGGAAAACGCTTCAAACTGCCCAACTATCTCGGATTTGAATCTTTGAACCAGTCGGGCGCCAGA
>DATLVJ010000819.1:0-5251 GCA_035577585.1 Candidatus Limnocylindrales bacterium | reverse complement strand
TCACTTTCACGATGGACAAACTTCTCCCCATCGCGACGCAACTCGCCGACGCCCTCGAATCCGCCCACGCCAAGGGCATCGTCCATCGCGATATCAAACCTGCAAACATTTTCATCACCGATCGGGGCCAGGTGAAAATTTTGGACTTCGGCCTGGTGAAAATCGAACCCGAAGACCTTCAGCCCACCGAACAGCACTCCACCAAGATCGAACCGCAGCACCAGCTCACTTCCCCCGGCGTGGCCATGGGCACGGCTTCGTATATGTCCCCCGAGCAGGCTCGCGGACAGTTGGTGGATGCTCGCACCGACCTGTTCTCCCTCGGCACCGTGCTCTACCAGATGGCTGGCGGCGTGATGCCCTTCGCCGGCGACACAGCCGCGGTCATCTTCGATGCCATCCTGAATCGCGATCCCGAACCTGTGGATAAAATAAATCCAGCGTTGCCTGCCGAACTCGGGCGCATCCTCTCCAAGCTCCTTGAAAAAGACCGCGCCCTGCGATGCCAATCCGCCACGGAACTAAAAACCGACCTCAACCGCCTGAAACGCAATCTAGACTCCGGCGTCAGGCGCGCCGCCGATCTCAGCGAATCGAAATCGGGCGTCCCCAAATCCGGAACAAAATCCGTTGCCGTCCTCTACTTCGAAAATCTCAGCGCAGCAAAGGAAGACGAATACCTGCGCGACGGCATAACCGAAGACATCATCACCGAACTTTCCAAAATCCGCGGCCTCAACACCTTCTCGCGCCCCACCGTCCTCGCTTTCCGCGACAAATCCGTCACTCCCTCCCAGGTCGGAAACCTTCTCAAAGCCGCTTTTGTCCTCAACGGCACTCTGCGCCGCTCTGGCTCTCGCCTCCGTATCACCACACAACTCGTGGATACGCAAACTGAGTTCCCGCTCTGGTCCGAACGCTACGACCGCGAAATGAAGGACGTCTTCGAAGTCCAGGATGAAATCGCGCGCAAAATCGCCGAAGCCCTGCGCGTAACGCTATCCCAACAAGAACTCGAAGACCTCGCCACCAAGCCCACGGAAAATCTCCAAGCCTACGATCTCTATCTACGCGGCAAGCGCTACGCCCGCCGCCAGACGCGCCAGGATCTTGAATTCGCCCTCCAGATGTTTGAAAACTCCGTGGCCATGGATCCCAGCTTCGCCCTGGCCTACGCCGCCTGCGCCAATGCCTGCGCTATGTTTTATTGCAATTACAGCCGCGACGCCATCTGGGTCGAACGCGCCCGCAACGCTTCTGGAAAAGCGGTCGCTCTTCGCTGGGATCTGCCCGAAGTGATGGTCAGCCAGGCGTGGGTGCTCTACGCCACAGAACTGCACGTCGAAGCCGTCCGCATGGTCGAAAAAGCCATCGAACGCAAACACGACTGCGAAGGCGCTTACTATCTCTTGTGCCGCGCCTTGTTTTCCGCCGGCCGCTATCAGGACGTAGTCGACATCATGGAAACCGCGCTCGAAGTGAGCGGCGAGGACTATAACGTCTACGTTCCGGTCGTCAACTCTCTCGGCGCGCTTGGCAAAAAAGATGCCCACAGAAACCTTCTTCTCCGCCGCATCGCCGCGCTTGAAAATCATCTCAAGCAGGTTCCCGAAGACGCCCGCGCGCGCGTCCTGATGGCCACGGACTACGCCGAGTTCAATCGCGTCGAAGACGCCATCCGCGAACTGAACATGGCCATCACTCTCCGCGCCAACGAAGCGTCCATCCTCTACAACGCCGCCTGCACCTACGCCATCCTGAAACGCAAACGCGAAGCCCTCGAGACCATCAAGAAAGCCTGGGAAGCCGGCTTCAAAGACTCCGTCTGGGCCCGCCGCGATCCAGACCTCGCCCTCCTCGGCGACGATCCCGAATTTCTCCGCCTCTATCCCCTCCCCGCCGATTCCGAATCTTCGAACGCCCAAACCAAAGCCGTCTAACCCCCAAAATTCGCAGATCCGACTCTTTGTAGGCGCGGAGCTTGCTCCGCCCTCTTGGGTTTCTTCGGCCTTCGTAGCGGCCACTTTTAAGTGGCCCACCAAAAAGAGCGAAGCCCGGGCTGACGCCCGGGCTTCGTCTGGTTCAGGGTACCGAAGAGGGCGCCGCAACTTCTCGCCAACCCCGGTGGTGGGTTAGAGCTTCATTTTGGGTGGGGAACTGCGAGGCGTACTACGGAGACCTTTCCCGGCGCGTTTGCTGCCGCCCTTCTCAATAATTTGCAGAGCAACCTGCGGTGGCTGTGCGGGAGCGTCTTCAATTCGCTCAGGAACGCGCGAACGTCTCCCGTGCTGGCATTGCGAAAATGAATTCTTGCCAGTGCCCCGCTTCTCGGATTTTGCGGCTGACCTTTGGATTGCACTTGAATCGGCCCGTACATAAAAGCTCCTGGAATCCCGGCCTTCATCAATGGACGCGAGCGACCTGTCCTCTCGTCCATTGACATTGCGCACTTTGCTCCTTGGCGCGCGAAAGAACAATACCCGCGGGGTGAACTAGAGGTGCATTCCCCCTGAACTACAAACATTCTCTAACCACCTGGCTCAATTAATAGATAGCAAGATAGCTCGCGCTCGCAACATCGGCCCTCATTGCTCGACGCAGAATTGCTTATCCTGCGGTGGTCGGTCAGTTTCCGGTCGGCCCGTGACTCGAGAGCAACGCGCTCGTATTGAGCTTGTAAGAAGCTCAAATGAGTGCGTTGGCGATTTTGAGTCAACCGAGGAAGTGTTCTGTTGTCCCGATTTCAGTGCCGCGACCGGGGCGCTGTCCATCGATCCTCCTCGTGCCAAATTGATTCGCGGTAGCCGGTTTGCTAAGTTCGTCGTCATGTCCGAGGTTTCCAACGAGCAGATACGCGAATTGCTCGACTCCCTTTATCGCGTGGATTCGGGACGAATCCTCGCAACTCTGATCCGCTTGCTCGGTGATTTTGATCTTGCCGAGGAGGCGATGCACGAGGCCTTTGCGGCCGCGCTGAGCCTATGGCCGAAAAATGGAGTGCCCGGCAACCCGCGGCCATGGTTAATTTCGACGGCCCGATTCAAAGCCATTGACACCCTGCGCCGAAGGACAAGATTTGATGCGTCTCAAGACGAACTCGTGCGACATCTTGAAGCGCAATGGAAATCGGCGGAAAAATCCAATGAAGCGGACAGCCTGGAGGATGACCGGCTGCGCCTGATTTTTACCTGCTGTCATCCATCTTTAGCGCCGGAAGCGCGCGTTGCGCTCACCTTGCGGGAGGTTTGCGGGCTGACAACCGAGGAGATCGCAAAGGCCTTCCTCACCACTCCGAGTACGCTGGCGCAGCGCATTGTGCGCGCAAAGGCAAAGATTCGAGAGACATCGATTCCGTACGAGGTGCCGTCGCCGCAGGAATTGCCGGAACGGCTGGGCGCGGTGCTTCAGGTCATCTATCTCGTCTTTAACGAGGGTTATTCGGCCGCTGCGGGAACGGAGGTAACGCGGGCCGAGCTAACCGGCGAGGCCATTCGACTGGGCCGCTTGCTGACCGAACTTCGGCCAGAGCCGGAAGTCATTGGGCTACTTTCCTTGATGTTGCTACAGGAATCCCGTCGCGCCGCAAGAACATCGCCGACCGGAGAGCTGATTTTGCTGGAGAACCAGGATCGCTCGCTCTGGAACCGGGATCAGATCGCGGAGGGAGTGGCATTGCTGGAGAAGGCCCTGAAGTCCCGCCGCTTCGGTGCCTACACACTGCAGGCTGCGATTGCGGCCGTTCATGCGGAAGCGGAATCGGCCGCTGTGACCGATTGGCGGCAGATTGTTGCGCTTTACGACCGATTGCTACAAATTCACCCGTCGCCAGTTGTACAGCTAAACCGTGCCGTGGCCATAGCCATGTGCGATGGTCCAGAGGCCGGCCTGATGCTTATCGACGCGTTGCTGGAGCATGGCGAATTGGCAAATTATTACCTGGCGCATTCTGCCCGCGCGGATATGTACCGCAGACTCGGCAGGACGGCCGAAGCTCGGTCGTCTTATGAGAAAGCTCTGGCGCTGACCCAACAGGAACCCGAGCGGCAATTCCTGCAAGAGCGGATTCGCCAGTTGAAATAAAAATAATGGAGTGGCTGTCGATTTTCGGTCTCCCGAACGACTATCTGATAGCAGCACGATGAGCGGCGGCTCCCTAAGTCAGGGGAGGTCAATGAAGTCGGGAGCTAATTCGAGTTTCGAAGGCGAGGAGCATACGTGTCCAAGGTGCGTGTCGCGGGATTTGGTGTCTCGTTGGACGGTTTCAGCGCAGGGATAGAGCAGAGCCTGGAAAATCCGGTGGGCAAGCGCGGCCGAGAGATCTTTCAGTGGTTCTTCCATACCAAGTCATTTTGCTCCATGCTCGGGAAGGAAGGCGGATCTGTCGATGTGGACGACGCATTCGCACGGCGGTCGATGGAAAACTTTGGGGCCTTCATCCTTGGCCGTAACATGTTTGGTCCGGTCCGCGGCCCATGGCAGGACAACTCGTGGAAAGGATGGTGGGGCCCCAATCCGCCGTACCATGCGCCGACCTACGTTCTGACGCACTATGAGCGTGAACCCGTGGTAATGGAAGGCGGGACCACCTTCTACTTTGTCACCAGCGGAATCGAAGAGGCGCTGCGGCTCGCGAAACAAGCAGCCGGTGATAAGGACGTCAAGATTGGAGGCGGTGTCTCCACCGTGCGGCAGTATCTGAAGGCTGGATTGATCGATTCCCTCCACTTTGCGCTTGCACCTGTGGCCCTCGGTCAAGGCGAGGCACTTTTTAGCGGCATTGACCTGCCCGCATTGGGATTTTCCGTGACGGAGCGCGAGGCCACGGAGCACGCGACGCATGTTGTGCTCACGAAACGATAGAGGGCGCATGCTGGCTTTATGAGCATCGGTGATTTTTCGCCTGAAGATCGAGACCAGACAAGGGAGGAAACATGACGCAGTATTTGGTTGCTATTCATCACCCCGACAACTACGACGGGTCCCTGGAGCCTGAATCGATGGTCCGCGATATCGACGCGCTCAACCAGGAGATGGCGGCTGCCGGTGCTGTCGTTTTCGTTGGCGGCCTCACCCCCGTCCGCGAGGCGAAGTCACTGCGGTCACAGCCGGGTGGCAAGGTGCTGATCACCGACGGGCCATACCTGGAAACCAAGGAGCACATCGGCGGTTTTTGGGTGCTGGAAGCGGCTGACCTGAATGAGGCGCTGGAGTGGGGGCGCAAGGCCGCCGTTGCCTGCCGGGCCCCTGTTGA
>DATLVJ010000818.1:0-5525 GCA_035577585.1 Candidatus Limnocylindrales bacterium | reverse complement strand
TTGGCGAAATCGATGGTCTTGTTGATGGTGTCTTTGGTCTCGCCTGGCAACCCGATAATAAAATCGCCGTGAACCTTGATGCCCACCTTCTTGCAGTTCTTCATGAACTCGCGCGCCATTTCAACGGTCGCGCCCTTTTTGATGTTCTTCAGGATCTGCGCATCGCCGGATTCAAATCCCACGATGAACAAGCGGGCCCCACCGTCGGCCATCGCCTTGAGCTCTTCATACTTGCTGTGGCAGCGCGCCGTGCAGGACCACTGGAACTTGAGAGGCTTGAACTTCTGGCTCAGCTCGATGACGCGATCCTTGCGGATGTTGAACGTGTCGTCGTCGAAGAAAATCTCTTTCATTTGCGGGAAGTAGGAAAGTGCGTTCTTCACTTCCTGGACGACGTTGTCCACCGAACGAGTGCGCCAGGCGTGGCCCGAAAGCGTCTGCGGCCACATGCAGAATGTGCAAAGCGCTGGGCAGCCGCGGGAGCTATAAAAGGAGACGAAGGGATTGAGCAGGAAAGGCACGTTGTAGCGCTCAATCTCGAGATCGCGCTTATAGACGTCCGTGGCGAAAGGCAGCGCATCCAGCTCTTCCGTGTGAAGCTGCGGCCGCGTGGCGTTGTGAACGATCTTTCCGTCTTTTTTGTAACTGGCGTTGAGGATCTCACCAACGGGCTTGCCGTGCGCGTACTCCGTCACCGCGTGGTCGAATTCACCGCGAACGATGAAGTCAATATCTTCGCTGGCATTCAACGTTTCGTCCGGCTTGATGTGGCCGTGAGGGCCGACGAAAGCCACTTTCATGGAAGGATTTGCTTCCTTGATTTTGCGCAACAGCTTCAGGTCGCTCGCGAAGCCAACGGTTGAGGTGAACAGCACCAGGAACTCGTAGTCCTTGCAGATCTGCACCGTCTGTTGCCAGTTGATCTTGTGGGGAGAGGCATCCAGCAAGCGGCTACCGGGGATCATTCCCGCGGGATAGGACAGCCAAACCGGGTACCAATAGGACTCAATCTCACGCGTCGCGGGCCACCGCGAACTGGCTCCGCCGTCGAAATTCTCGAAGCTCGGCGGGTTTAACAACAACGTTTTCATTACATCCGGCATTCTTCACCCTCAGTTTCAGTCAAATTCATTGTGCAAAACATTCGCACTTTTGGCCAAACAGGTAGCACAGGACTGTGCCCCGTTTGGTACCCCACACCATGTAGATAATAGTTTACCCGACTTGGATACATCCCCGCATACGAATCTGCCAACGGTGTCTAAGCCGCATCCAATAGCTAACCGCTGCATTAAGTGGGAGTTGCAATCCCTTTGACTGCGGAAACGGAGCTTCCGGTATTGGCACCTCAAAGCAGAGAGGGCTCGAACAGCCATCCTCTAAGCCAGAAAACGCTAAAGCGGGAGCAGAGCCCCGCACTCCACATGGCCTTAGGGCCTCAAAACCTCATCGGTCGCCTCGGACAAAATTTCCCAGATTCGCCCGATCCATTCCTTGTGCTCCTGCTTCATCAAGACCGAGCGCAGGCATGTGAGACTGTTCCGGTCCCTCTTCATTGCGCCCAGATTGGCCTCGAAGAAACTGACAGGTAAGTCCGCCAGGGCGAGGTGCAGATCGCGGCGCGCCACTGCCTCGAAAATCGTTCGCGACTTCTCCGACGATTCGCTGACGCTTCCAGCCCTCGGGGCGAACACCACGATATCCAGCTCCGGAGGAAACGCCGTCACAAACCGGGCGTCTTTTTTCAGACGATGGTGGAAATCCAGTGCCGCCGCGCGGCAATCCTCCAGCATTCGTGCGAATTCCCCGCCCTTCGTCAGCGGCAACAACCTCTGCGTGGCCCAAAGGGCCGCCGCAGCCGCGCCTGGCCGCGAACACTCCAGGCTGATCTCGCCCAGGTGAATTTCCTTGGAGCTGAAATACGTGTACGGCGAATCGTGTTTGTAGAGTTTCCCAACGCCCGGCTCCCGAAACAGCACGCAGCCGCAACCGTATGGTTGCAGCCCGTGCTTGTGCGGATCGATCACAATCGAATCCACGTGCTGCAGAAGATCGAATGCGTGCCGCGCCTGGCTGTCCAGATTTTTGGCAAGACCAAAATATCCGCCATAGGCTGCATCGGCATGCACGCGAAATCCATACCTGTCGCGCAATTGCAGAACTTCCGGGAGCGGATCGACCGAGCCCGTCGCCG
Organism: Candidatus Limnocylindrales bacterium; assembly: GCA_035577585.1. Taxonomy (GTDB): domain Bacteria; phylum Acidobacteriota; class Terriglobia; order Acidiferrales; family UBA7541; genus Acidiferrum. The sequence goes on along the minus strand of DATLVJ010000818.1, from coordinate 3,331 downwards.
TGGTTCCGATTGTCGCTACCACCGCGCCGACGTCACCTTGCGCAAGAAGTTCGCCCAACTTTGCCAGATCCATCCGGCCGCGCGGATCGCAGGGAACGGTCAGGAAGGGCAATTGCAATACGGCGCTGATCCGGCCGTGCGTATAATGCGCCTGCTCGCTTGCCAAAATCTTTTTTCCAGGCGTCAATTTACCTGCAACCCACAAGGCTTCCAGGTTGGCCATCGTGCCGCCGCCGCACAAATGGCCTAGGTGCTCCCGCCACCCAAACATTTCGGCGATGCCGGCAACGGCTTCCTTTTCCATTGCCGAAGTCGCGCGCCCGCCATCGAGCGCGTGATTGTTGGGATTGATCGATTGCGCCAGCGAATAAGCCAGCCGCGCCACGGGATGGGGTGGCTTCAGCATCTGTCCGGCATACAAAGGATGAAAGTAGGGAAAGTTATCCTGCAGGCGTTCCGCAACGGCAGAAAGAGTTTCCGGGATATGTTCGGCGCCTGGAACGCGCGCGTCAAACTCAGGAAGCGCCGCAAATCCCGCCTCCAGCTTCTCCAGAGAATCGAGCAGAATTTTCAGGCTTTCTTTATCCAGCATGCCGCAATGCCCCAAATAGCAACTTCAGAATCTCATCTCGAATGCGAAGACAAAGAAACTGTCATTCATCACCCATCCGACGAGGATGGGTGATGAACCTCACCGCTAACATCATTGGCTAACTGAACTTTTAGATCCTTCGACCCGCAGAATGCGCGGGTCTCAGGATGACACTCTTTTGATTGCAAAATCCTCAACCGTGAATCGCCGAGCTACTCCAGAACCTTGTCCAGTTGACCTGCGGTCTTCAACAGATCCAGCTGTGCCTGTTGGCGCTGAAAATTGGCGTCGAGGTAGGACATCCACTTTTCATTCTCATCCAACCGGCCTTTTTCCACGTCGCGGAGATTCACGCGGCCTTCGCCGAATTGCGATTGCAGGACGGCCAGATTCTGTTGTGACAACTGCAATTCCAGCCTCGCCACTTCTTTGGTCGCATCGGCCTGCTGTACCTTGCGGGATTTCTGCCGCACTTCGGCGCTGACCTGGATTTTCGTGTTGCTCAGATTGATTTTCGCGGCTTCCAGGTTCACCTGCGCCAGCGAGACGTTCGCACGTGTCTTCGCGCTGTAGATTGGCACGTTGATGCTCACACCGGCATTGAGGTTGTTGGTGCGGAAATTCCGTTCGTTGATGACAAGGAAACTATTGTTGAAATTATATTTTGCCAGCACGTCGTAAATTGACACAAGTTGCAGCGTCGGCCAGTAACCGCGCTTCTCGCCTTTCAAGCGGAACTCCTTGCCCCTTACGTCCGACTCCGCCGCCATCAGCCGCGTGTTGGTCTGAGCGGCCATGGCGATCAGGTTCGCGCCTTCCTGTTCGGCCGCGCCGGGCAACTCTTCCGGCGTCACGTCCATGGGTTGCTCCGCTGCGAGCCCCAATTGATTGCGAAGGAATACTTCCAGCTCATCCTGCCGGCCTTCGAGTTGCACGATGCGCTGCTGGACTTGGGCGAATGTCAGCTGCGCCTTGGTAACTTCGACGGGCAACTCGTAGCCTTCGCCTTCGCGATGCTTCGTGACGTCCACAATTTTGTCGGCGCTCTCCTTCTCTTTCCGCAACAACTCCAGCGAGTGGCGGACCTTGACAAGTTCCAGGTAGCCCGAGGCCACGCGCAACATCACCAGGCTCCGCGTGTCCTCGAGCACCGCGCGCTGCGCGTGCACCTGCTCCTGCTGCTCCTTCGCCAATCCACGCAGCGGCCCATTCAGGATTTGCTCCGTGTACGTCACGCTGAAGATCGCCGGTGGGCGGCCCCCTGGTGTCTCCGGCAATCCGTACGTGTAGCCAGCTCCGGACCCCGCATACAGATTAGGCAGAAATTCCGCCCGTGTGATTTGCGCCGAGTCCTGAGCCGCCTGGACCTGCAGCCTGGCCAGTTGAATATCCTTGCTGTTCGAGAGCGACAGTTCGACCGCGCGCTTCAACGTGAGCACAACGGGCGTGGAACTCGCCGCCATGGCGGGAGATTGCTGTGCCCACGCTTGATGCGGCGCAACTGCCGCCGCCAAAATTCCAATAGCCACGCCTTGTTTCCAGGCCATGCGACATCCTCCCATCCACTTACTCATAGCGCAGCGATTCGACCGGTTCGAGCGCCGCCGCCTGCTTCGCCGGCAGCCAGCCGAAAAAGAGTCCCGTCGAGCAGGACACCAGGAACGCCAGCACCACGCTCATTCCCGAAATCGGCACGCGCAGATTCCCAGGCAAAAGCTGTTGGACGACCACCGGAATCCCAACGCCGATCAGGATTCCAATCACCGCGCCGCCGCCGCTGATCAAAAACGCTTCGATCAGGAATTGCCACATGATCTCTCTTTGCGCGGCTCCAATTGCCTTGCGTACTCCGATTTCCCGGGTCCGCTCGGTCACCGTCACGAGCATGATGTTCATGATGCCGATGCCGCTGATCAGCAGGGCAATGAAGGCAATCACGATCAATACGATGCGCAAGGCCAGCGAAATGGTCTTTGCAGCGCCCAGGATCGCCGTCAGCGTCTGCACATTGTATTCGGCTTGCGCCGGGTGGCGGCTCTTCAGCAGGCGGCTGATCTGCTTCTCGACGATCCCCACCTTGTCCGCACCGCCCGTCTGCAACTGCAACGTGCTCAAGACGTCGGTGCCGGTGTAATACTTCATCAGCGAAAACGGAATGATGACCGATTCCTTCTGCAACTCGGACAACCCGAACGTTTCGGCGCGTTCCCTGAAGACTCCAATGACAGTAAACGTCAGCTCGCCCATGCGCAACTGCCGTCCGACGGGATTTTCCACTCCAAACACGCGGTCCGCCAGATCCTTGGTAATCATGCAGACCTTGCTGCGCGACTCCATGTCCGCAAAATCGAAATACCGCCCGCGGAGAATAATCAGCCGGCGGATTTGCTGGTAGCCGTCGGTGACGCCGATCAGCCGCACCGGCCGGGTCCTGCCGCTGACCACCACCGCCATCGGCAGATCGTTGAAGCCGGCCACAATCAGCGCGTCGGGGATTTGCGCTTTCGCCGCCGCCAGATCGTCGGTATTGATTTCGTAGCTGAGGGGCTGGGCTTTTTCGGGGGTCTTGATCATCTCCACCCAGACGAGGTTCGAGCCCATCGCCTCAATCTGAGAGATGACGAATTTCTGGCTGGTCAGCGCCACGGTCACCACCAGAACGATGGAGGAGCTGCCGATAATCACGCCAATCGATGTGAGCACCGCGCGCACTTTGTTCGCGCGCAAGGCGTCCACGGC
>DATLVJ010000817.1:0-6013 GCA_035577585.1 Candidatus Limnocylindrales bacterium | reverse complement strand
GAATCCTCGAGTTCTTTGAGGACACGTTGCCGGGTGGAGTTGCGTTCGATTTTGCCACTCGTCCAGTCGAGTCCGACTTTCGTGGCGAGGATAACGTTCTCCCTACGGCCATATTGCCGCATGGCTTCGCCCACGATCTCTTCGGAACGCCCGTACCCGTAGACGGGCGCAGTATCAAGCAGGTTGAGGCCCTGATCGAAAGCCGCATGAATCGTACGAATGGATTCCTTCTCGTCGCTTCCACCCCACATCCAGCCGCCAATGGCCCAAGTGCCAAGCGCGATTCGGGAACTAATCAGATTTGTGCCCGCGATTTCTATATATTCCTGCATGTTCATCTTCCTTTCTCACATTAACTTGCCTACTTTTCGATTCGCCTAATCACGCAAAATGCCGGGCGGTATGTTGTTTTGTCGCCCAAGATCCTCCAGCGCGTTGAGGTCGCTTTGTGTCTCTCGCGCCCACTTTTGAAGGATGGCGATCGTGCCCTCTGGTGTTATGCCAATAGCGTCTCCGGAAAGATCTATACCAGCTGTGGTGCTTCTCAGTTCTCGCGCATCGTCAAGCGCCTGTGTGAAGTCACGAAGATCGGTCTGTTCGGCTTCTAGCCAGGCGTTTAGTAAGGCCGCCTGCGCCGCGTACCACGCGAGATCTTTCTTCACTAACCGCGGCGTGGGTGCAACCCCATCCGGCAAGGGTTCGTCCGCTTGCTGAGCGATCACGGAAATCAAGCTGGGAATCCTTCTGAGGCGTTCCAAATCCTCGTTCGTCCATGTTCCGTTTGCTGAGGTTGGGATTGCGTGCGGCTTGGCGGCCGCACGAAGAGCTGGGTTGGCTGAGAACGAGACCACGGCGAGCAAAATGCTGAGGTAACGGAGCATCTTCGCACCTCAACTACTTCTTTGGCTCTGGCGGGAAATGGTCAAACATCTTCTGCGCGTTCTTGTCCAACGACTTGACGTTCTTGTCCGCATTGCTGGACAGGGTGTTGCTGGCCGAACCTTGCCAAATGAGGTTCTTAGACGTCCCGTCGAACAACTCAATAATGAGAGTTCCAACTTTATAGTTATCAACGGTTGTGGTGGCCATACCGATCCCTCCAAACCTACGCCTTCCGCCGAACCCGTTGTAGAACGTGTTGAGCTCTTGTTCGTTGTGGATGGCATCGCGAGCGGCGACGACCATGTCTCCACCGGACGAAACTTCGGTTAACCCTTTCGCAGCCAATTGGCCGGCTACAGCGCTTTTCACGCGCGCATCCCATAGACTATCGGCTGTCTGGATCTTGCCCCACGAATAAGTCTTGTAATGGGCGAAGTCCACCTTGTGGTCGTAGTCGGTGGCTACGCCTGCCCATGCACTGATTGCGGAGAGCAGAAGGCCTGCTATCGCTACTGCAAAACGTTTTTGAACTTTCATGATCTTCTTCCTTTCCTTGTTTTCCTTTTTCTTTCGAACTTGGTATGGCAATCACGCAGTTCCGATCGCGTTGAAACGCAGGCCGCGCGAGTGAAATGCCAGGCCCACTCGTTAGTCGCCGGCTTGGGCAGCTTCCTTGACTGCTATAGTCTGCTGGCGGTCTTGCGCTAGTTGTTGTTCTTCTTGCCTGGGATACACGAATTCATGGCCGATCGTGTTGCCGGGATAAAACCACTTTACCAACGCTTGGGGGCCGTTGGTTTGCTGCGCGAGCGTGATTACCGTGTCTCCGGTCGGCTCCATGCGTTCGGCGGAAACGGTCTGAAGAGTTGCATACAGCCGAGTGCCGCCAGCATTGAAAACTTGAACCATATCCAGGTTGTCCCGATTCACCAACTTGAATAAATAGGTTCCGGCTGGCAAAACCCGGCCTGGAATGGCAATCGGCGCACTGAAAGTAAGTTTCGTGGATTGGTCCGCCTCATCGGCATGAGCGGCGACTTCGGCGAACAGAACAGCGCTAAGAACAAAGGCAATTACAAACGCAAATTTGTTGAACTTCATTTTCCTATCTCCTTTTCCTTTTTGAAAACTCGAGAGCCAACTCCAGGCCCAACTCGCTTCATCGCGTCGAGCGGCATCGTGCCCTCGTTTCTTCACGCCCAGTACGAAGGCACGGCAAATGCCAAAGTAAGGGTTGTGCAGCAAATTCCCGAAGCCGGTTCAATTTTCAGGTGGTTAGCTGGATTAGTGGTCTTGGCAATCAAGAATTACAGGGGCCTTCAGACTCCGAGTTTTCGAGAATTTCCGAAAATACGGAAATGTCACCAGCGGGCAACTGCCCGGCTTGGATGAGACAACAGCCTCTAAAGCAATACGATACAAGAGGCAACAACAGGGTTCAGAGTCTGGTCGCCGGAATGCATTGCAACTATCGACAAGGCGCGGCGACGCTCAACGAAGTTTAGCTGCAAGGATTTTCGAAGTCGGAGGACAAGTCATGATCAAGATGAAAGTACTCGGGACCCTATTCATATTAATGGCGGGGATAGCCGGATTGACGGCATATTCACGGCAGCCCGCGAATGAATATGTTGGTCCCTCGGACGCCGTTCCGAGGGGCAAAGCGCCCAAGATGAAGGTTGAATTGCTCAACCCCGGTGAACGCACAAAACAATATGCGGTCATCTTCTACGAAGGAGACGAGGCTTTTTCGGGACTGCTGGAATTTGCCGAAAAGTATGACGTGACGAGCGCACATTTCACCGCGATCGGCGCGCTGAGCGGCGCGACATTGGGATACTTCGACCCCGAACGCAAAATGTACAGGAAAATTCCCATCAATGGACAGCACGAGGTTATTGGAATGAGCGGCGATATTGCGCTGTATAAGGGGAAGCCCGTAGTTCATACCCACATGGTCGTGGGAAATTCCGACGGAACAACGCGCGGAGGTCACGTTCTCGAGGCGTATGTGTCGCCGACGCTCGAAGTGATGATTACGGAAGATCCAGTAGCCATGCAAAAGAGGTTTGATCCGGCAACAGATCTGACATTGATTGATCCTGCTACAAATTAGTCTGGGGATATTCTGCGATTGCAAGGCAACTGTGAATGGAGGAGCGAAACAACTATGGCTGAGGTAAAAGTGATTGCAAGATCGGTAGCGCGGGAAGGAAGAGGAAGCCAGCTCAGAGAACTCTTGCGAGGCATGCTGGCTCCCACACGGGCGGAATCGGGATGCAGGTTGTATGAACTTTATGAGTCCGACAGGAAGGGGCGCTTCTATTTCTACGAAATATGGGAAAGCCAGACTGCGCTCGATCAGCACGCCGAAAGCCCCCACTTCAAGCACTTGGAAAAGACGGTAGGGGAATTGGTTCGAGAGCCATTTGAGGTAAATATCTTGACCAGTATTCAGCCCGGTGAGGACACATGATGAACACGATTTCTTTCGAGGCATCACGCACGACTCTGGGCTTTATTGGTTTAGGCAACATGGGCAGTCGTATCGTCCGTCGCTTGCTTAGTGCCGGATACAAAACCCTTATTTACTCGCCTGTGCCTGCAGAGGCCCAGGCTCTCCAAAAAGAGGGCGGGATAAACTGTGGGGCTATCGCCGAACTCGCCCAAAACTCTGACGTCATCCTTTCGTGCGTGACCGATGACGCCGCTGTGCGCAGCGTGTACACCGGGCCGGAAGGCACTCTTCGGCACGCCAAGCCCGAAACCGTCGTTCTGGAAATGAGCACGATTTCGCCGGATACCTCGCGTGAGATCGCCCGGCTCGGCACCGAGGGGGGAATCCACGTCCTGGACGTCGCGATCTCCGGAAGCACTCCCGCAGCCGAGCGAGGCGAGCTTATCCTTTTTGCCGGAGGCAACCCGAACATCTTCGAGACAGCCGCGCCGGTATTCCGGGCTTTTGCGAAGAAATTCTTTCATCTCGGCCCTTCGGGCGCTGGCACGACTATGAAGCTTGTGGTCAACGCCATCCTCGGACTCGAGATGCAGGCCATAGCGGAGGCCGCTGCCCTTGGGCAAAAAGCCGGTCTGAATCGCAGGGTCCTTCTGGACGTGCTTTCCCAAACGGCAGTGATTGCTCCAGCGCACATGGGAAAACTTGGAAAGGCGGCGGTCGATGACTACAGTCCGCAATTTCCTTTGCGCCTGATGAACAAAGACTTTCGGCTCGCTCTGAATATGGCGCGCACGGTACATGCGCTTATGCCCGCGGCTGAAGCAGCCCTTCAGGTGAGCAACTCTGCGCTACCCAGTGAAGGAGACGAAGACATATCCGCGGTAATGCGCTACATGGAGAGACTCAATGAGGAGTCCCGGCCTGCGAGTGCCGCCCGGCTGTCTGGTGACTTGGTCACCCGATAGGCAGCCTTTACCGAAAAGTTAGTCGAAATGAAACCTTTTTTGCCCATCGAGCCTGCCTGCGGCATCAAACGCTCTAGCTGTAGGCAAATGTTCATATCGTCAAAAGCGGTGCGCCGCCCGCTGGGGTCGGAGAGCCCAGCGGGCCGCCGTTCATTGCTGCATTCTGCCGCCATCGGCAACCGCGTCCGCGAAATGCCATTCTCGAGGAACGGATTCGCCATCTGAATCACAAACTCATTCCAGGCAGTAGGAGAGTTCCATGGAAAGTGAAAATCACGGAAACAAAGGAGCGCCTTCTCCGTTTTCCAAGACAGATGAACCTTCAAGCAGGGATGCAGTGAGCCGGCGTGAATTCCTGGAATTTGCTTCCGCCGGGGTCATCGCTGGAGCGCTCCCTGCAGCTTCTCTTCCAGCCAACGCGAGGGTCGAAGGCAAGAATGGCATTCCCTACCGCGAGCTTGGCCGTACCGGCGAGAAGGTCTCCCTGATTGGCATCGGCGGCTATCACCTGGGCAAGCAGCCCGATCCTAACGAGAGCATCGCGATTATTCGCAAGGCTCTCGACGAAGGCATCAATTTTCTGGACAACTGCTGGGACTACAATGGCGGGGAGAGCGAAGTTCGCATGGGCAATGCCCTTCGCGACGGTTATCGCGAAAAGGCATTTTTGATGACGAAAATCGACGGACGAAATAAGGCCACCGCCAGTAGCCAAATCGAGGAATCTCTCCGGCGACTACAGACTGACCGAATCGACTTGTTGCAATTTCACGAAATCATCCGAGATACGGATCCACAGCGCATCTTTGCTAAGGGCGGCGCCCTCGAAGCAGTGCTCGAAGCGAGGAAAGCAGGCAAGATCCGCTTCATCGGGTTCACTGGACACAAGAGTCCCGAGATTCATCTTAAAATGTTCGTCACCGCCTCCGAACATCGCTTCTCTTTTGACGCGGTGCAGATGCCCCTCAATGTGATGGACGCGCACTTCAACAGTTTTGAAAAGAAAGTCATACCCGTGCTGGTCAGGGACGGCGTCGGAATCCTTGGCATGAAACCGATGGGCGACCATTTCATTCTGGACAGCAAGACTGCGACCGCCACGGAATGCCTCCAGTACGCGATGAATCTGCCGACCAGCGTGGTCATCACGGGCTGCGATTCAATGCCCATCCTGGACCAGGCACTACGTGCCGCCCGTAGTTTCAAACCCCTGACCGAATCTCAAGTGGCCGCGCTTCTCGCCAAGACGGCATCCGCGGCCCAAGCAGGTAAGTTCGAGCTTTATAAGACCAGTCACCATTTCGATGGAACTTTTGCGAATCCCCAGTGGCTTGGATAACCCAGATGGTGATAGCAAGCAACTCCGCGTCGACCACCCCTGGCGAGCACTTTGCCGAATTGTCGGCTATTCGTCGAAGTGGAACCCGAACAACGGTTCCCGAGACCGTGTATTTACATTCGCACAAGATCTGACAAGGTGATGGTTTTCCAAACCGCCGTCTCAGAATGATCCCCGCGGATGAACGAGTTTCTAGGAAATGAAAATGTGGATTGCCACAGAATTCGTGGACTTTTTCAACCCGCAATCCAACCCACAAACTATGATGTCTTGAACGACTTCCGCGTATTTTGGCAGTCCCCGCGGTCTTGTAAGTTGTTGTAAAACCTATTCGTGCTGCTCTGATAAGGGCGAGGTCGGTGGTTCAAG